>CAZZHL010000037.1:0-4765 GCA_964653945.1 uncultured Pirellulales bacterium | reverse complement strand
TGCCCTGCTTTATACAGTAGTATCTATCGTACTGGGGCACGTTTGTGAAATAATGATTGGCGAAATGGCGAAACATTGTGTATGGCTGGCGTTTATTTTTACAATTTTATCAGCCATCGGGGCGATAATTGCGGAACTAAGGCGGCCGGACCCGGACCTAACATAACTGTTAGAAATCCGAAATCCTAAGCACGAAATACGAAACAAGTTCAAAATACTAATTTCAAATGTTCGAAACTGTGTGTAAATAAGTGGATGCGAATATGAGTAGAATCCCGCCTGCGCGGGGATAGATGGGTGGGGCACAGTCGTAAGGAATGCTACGAAAATAACTGACAAGGCGTGAGAGAAGTTGTTATTTTATAAGTGCTTTGCTTAGAAGACAGAATACAGGAAACAGGAGACCCTCCGACGCTTTTTGAGCTCCGCCGGGGGCGGATAAATATGGAGGGCAGGCATTTGGCGGCGTAGCTCAGCTGGTTAGAGCGTGGGATTCATAATCCGTTTTTCGTGTTATAAGTGCTTTTTTAACAATGGCTTATAACGGCTTTTTGAGTCAAAAACGAGGTTTACAAGTAGTAGACAAGTGAGTAACAAGTGAATCTGGTAGTGGTTTACCGGTGGCGACTGACACTTTTTTGACACCATTTGTATGAAGACTTTGGGTCAATCGAACAAAGTACGTTGACGAGACATGTGTTTTGAAGATGGTGTTCTGGTTTCTAATTTGCTAGTATCCCCTTCACAAGTATCTTCGAACTTAAAGTTAATCGCTTCACAAAGTTCTTCTATTAGTGGAATCTGACCTTTTAGAATTCGTCTCTTGGCCTCATTTACAGAGAACCACTCCGCATGGTTCACTTCAGGAAATTCTTGTTGTTTATCGGATTTTGGTTGATAAGTTATGCTTGCTTTTGCTTCTTGCGTTCATCTTCTTGCTTACAGAGAACCTGAGCCAAATAGTTAATCAGAGAGATGGCTTTAAGACTGCTTACTTCAGAACCATATGATGTAGACTCTCCATGCAAAATTTGGTGTCGGTTTAACTCGTTGAAATTATCATCTCTTTCATTTTTTGATGCTGATATCGGTAAGGTTAAGGATAGAGGGTGAAGGATGGCTGCGCTGAAAGTGTCGTTTGTTAGTTTTTGAACATATGTTGCAGTTGCTGGAATTTTGTTCTTTTTCTGAAAAAGTTGAATCCCTATTGCTTCTTGGCATACCCCATCTGCTTGTGCTAAAAATACTGGAACAGATAATTCATATTCACCGCGTGAGTGAGCTTTAAAAGCGGAAGTAAGGATTTTCGCCCTATGTGGAAACCGGGTTCTCAGGCTTTTTTCAATTTCTGGCGTTCTTTCGCGGTAGTATTTTACGAGAGCCTTTTCTGCTTCCTCGATATTACCGCTATTTAAAGCCTCCTCAAGTTCCCATAGTCCCGACATGGACATTTCCAAATCAAAATACCACCCATGATTGCCGAGGGTTGCCAGTGCCGTTCGTGTTTGTGCAGACACTTTTTTAAGTGTTTCAGAAAACTTCACGAAGCTGGGACTTATGAAAGAATTTAGTGTTTTCTGAAATTTTAGTGCTTGTAACACCATAGATGACATTTCTTTAGCGAAGTTCTTCTGAGTCTCAAGTATCTTTTGCCGCATATCTATAGCAGGTTTAATTGATTTGGCCAGCGTTGTCCGTGCGCTGAGCAATGGCTGAATCGATTCCTTCATGGCTTTTTGAAATTGTTTAGATGGAGCTAGATATTCCTGATAAGCCTTTCTGCTTCTTTGTATCTGATCAAGAACGAACGCCAGAGAACCTTGTGCAGGTTTTTCATTTTCGGTCATAAGTCAACTCCATGAGACTCTTAGTGATTTCATCACTAAAAATTTCTGCTAAAGTAATACCTATTTTTGTTTGTATCATAGATTTATACTATTTTCTCTATTTTAAAGGGTCTTTCGCAATAAATTTTCTCTTGCGTATAACTCTGTTGCAAAACTTTTGCAAATGCTATTTGAGCGTTAAGAAGGATTAACAGTGTTTGTAGGAAGTTGCTATACTAAAAGCACTTAAACTTTTAAACGCCCGTAGCTCAGCTGGATAGAGCAACGGATTTCTAATCTGGTTTTCCAGTTTATAAATACTTGTGGAAAAGGGTTAATGATTGCAAATTAAAGACTTATGAGACTGACGGCTGATCAACGCGGCTTCAGTTCACACGATGTATTTTCGAGCGCAGCGAGCATACTCTTGTTGTACGGCTTGCTCCGCCTCTTCTTTAGTACGACCTAAGCCCCTCATAATATGTAAACGTCCGGCCATAGCCGTTTTGGGAATCGCATAGCAAGTCCACTTCCAATGTGGTTCATCCGGGTTGTGTTGAGATTGTAGCTCATATTCCTCAAGCTTTGGGAAATTTGAATCTGAAGGACACGGCCGCTCCATATATCCTCCAAATGATACAAATCCACATTCGTAAATCTCTCGAACATCCCAGTGCTTCTGCTCTTCATCTGCCGGAGCATGTATTTTTTCAACCATTGGAGCCCCACAGTGAGGACACTTGTACTGAGACAACTCTTCGTGAACAGCTTCCAACTGTTCCTGTGTGCGTTCAATCTCTCCTTGCAAATCCTGCATTGCTTCACCACTTGCAATTCTCTCTAATTGAGCCCTTGGGTGCCGCCTATACAGGTCCGGACGAACAACCTTTAATATCTGGATAGCAACTTCCTGAGAGCTAACATTGCTTGTATCTATGGCTAATTTGTCCGCGAGTGGCGGGCTAAATTGAACTACCTGTTCGCGGGTAACTCCATGCCAAATTGGTAGTATAAACTTGTCTTCACCAATCTCCCTGCTAACAAGGCCACGTAGTTCATATTCTGGCCAAGGTTTACCAATGAATGCAGGGCTAATAACCACTAAACCATATCTAGACTGTGAAAGGCCTTTGTCTATGGAACGCGATATGCTATCGCCTATTTGCAAAGAAAATTCGTCGAACCAAACAGATACTTGGAGCATCCCAAGAGCTTTGGCTAATGGCCTTACAAACGCTTCCTTATCCTCAGAAGCGTGACTTATGAAAACATCGTATTCCATGTTAATTACTCCTGAGAGCACTTGTCAGAAACCGAGTTAATCTGAGCCCCAGCACTCTCGCGGAAGCGACATCCTATCTTAAATAGACTTATCGGAAATATAGAGTATCCTTCGTTGTTATCATCCCCTTCTTCCAGTCAACCATTTTCTGCTTTTTATTTGGAACAGCTTTTGTGTCGAGCACGCCATCCTTGGTTGTATCCCAGAGCTCGTAATCCGTAAACGAATCAGAATCTGCGTCAACAATAACTCTGCGCAGTTGTCGCCCTATACTCATCATCTGCAGAACCTGTCCGTTCAACTTGACTTTCCTATAGTAAATGGGCTCGCTTGAGTATGGATCCATTGCCTGCCAATGGTCAAGAAAAGAGAGTGCAGGATTCCGTTCTTGTTCGTATCTGCAGACCATATTCGCAAACGTTGTATCCTCTTTGGCTATATCAGCAGTTTTGCCTTCTTCCCATTCGAAGTTCAATCCCCCATATGCATAGTATACACTCTTAACCTTCATAGAAGTCTTGAATGGGCCACGGTTACTAAAGAATATAGAAATGCCCAATCGTAATATTCTTGCACCTTCTTCAAGTCCAGTCGGGTGTCCAATAAGCGGTTTCACTAAGGTGGGCACACCATCAGCTGTTATGACGAAAACCGGAATCTCATCATATCGCTCTTGACCCTGATCTCCTCAGTAATTACAGGAGTGTATCCGGGTCCAGGTTCTATGCTGTCGATCCTATGTTCATAAATCCATTGTTTCCTGCTGGGACCAATCCTTGCTTTCCCGCTTGATGAAACATTTACGTCTGCAGGGTACGACAAAACGATGCTGGTTGGATCGAGGCGTTTTTTCTCCTTATTATGTACAGCAAGGTTAACTGGAATTCTCAAGATGCCTTCGTTTACATCGGCCATAGAAGGCTCGATCATTACATCTGGGAGTTCGACACGATCTTCACGGTAGAAATACATGACACTCAGTTTTGGTGGAGTATGAGAAAGAACCCATTTGTAAATCTTAACAGGAATCGCGACTAATCCGGCGATTGCGACTAATGCTCCGGCAATAGCTGCAATTCTCCAAAAAAGCTTCTTCCTGGATTCTTGGACATCCTGAGTATTTGTTGTCTGATCATGCTTAGATGTAGGTATACTTGGAGACGTTTTCTTATTCAGAGGCTCTTTTCCTATCCGCCTTTTCTTTTTTGCCTTTCTTTTCGGCTTTGACTCCTTCTCAGCCATTCTATTTCCCCTGATACAGATAACTTTCAAAGATTACCTCTCAATTTTCCTTTAAACGGGCTTAACTGTCAAGATTCTATCCTATACTCTTGAGAGGGAATATCGTATCTTCATGGCGAAGGTACAGTCTACAATAGATAGAAGCTTTGCAGTTCATACCTACAAGGTTCTATCTATGGCTTATGACAGAGGAATAAACAACAGCCAGAAAATCAGCTGCAAGGTAAAATACCTATGAAGAAAAATCAAGCTTATAAGTAAGTTCCTCTAAATTATACGTTGGAATGTGTTGATCTTGTCGGATATGGCGGGATTTTCATATTAACCAGCATTTCCATTAGCTATCTCCAACAGAGCATTTTATGAATTCCTTCCGCTGCCATTTTAGCATCGGCAATAGCGGTTACTGCATCTA
>CAZZHL010000036.1:0-12081 GCA_964653945.1 uncultured Pirellulales bacterium | reverse complement strand
ACCTCGCTGCGGGAAAGGTCTAAGGCAAGCTGGCTAATATCGGCTTGCTGCAGAGATGTAGTCTCATCTTCCGTGCTTGCCTTTATATTACCAAGAGTGTCATTAAGACACTGCAGAAATCCGACCTTCGACCCTACAAAGACGGATTTTTCCGCAAGACGATTTTCTAACTCACTCAATGAACTTATTGCACTATTTACTAACTGCCCAATTATAGCGTTGGAAAAACCGCTTTCATTTTTTAATATGTCCCGAATGCTAATAAGTGCGTTGAATATATCACAAGTTCCCGGCACAGAAACTACGTTGGCACCAGTGGCGGTTATATTCGAGCCATCAACATACAAAACCCGTCCGGTTTGAGAATCTGTTACAGCCACGTTGGAGGTATCTCCCTCTACAGCTACAGTACTAGCCCCCCCATCGATAGAAAGTTCATAGTTACCGCTTGTTTCATTATAAGTTACCGTCAGCCAGACATAACCCCTAACGCTTGATGTCCCTGTTCCAGCCGCGGCACCGGTATCACCGAAAAAAACGGGTGTATCACGACTGTCAGAGCGAAAAATGTCATCACCCACAGAAAAAATATTGGTTTCCAAGCCGGGGGCAACTTCTACGTACCGACCATCAAAGCTTCCCTCGTAAGTTACGCTGGTAATTTCTCCATTGCTGCGCTGAGCAACATATGGCGCGGTGCTCGTGTTGCCCCCCCCAAAAAGATATTGGTTCATGTGTCTGGTATTAGCTAATGTAAGCACCTGCTCTAACGCATCATTTATTTCTTCAGCAAGTTGGTTTCTTCCTCCTTCTGAATAGGTGCCGCTGGCAATTTGTGTCAAATGTACCTTTTCATTAGAAATAACCGATTTAATATCCCCAACAATATTGGAGGAAATCCCCAGTTTGTCCATGGCCTGCTGAATATTGTCCGTATAATTCTCCAGCAGTCTATTCTCGGAGTTTAGCCCTAAAATTCGATAGGCTGCAGAGGGGTCGTCAGAGGCTCGATTTATCCGTGAGCCGGAAGATATTTGCTCCTGAAGTCGAGCCATTGCTGCCGCTTGCAGATTCAAGGCAAAGCCGACGTTATTGTAAATGCTCAACAGCGTTCCACTCATTTTAAACCCCTGATATAAACTCAGATAATCATATTAGCTGCATAATGCTGTCATTTGACTCTTTAACCGTATTGATATATCTCGCCATTGCCTGAAACATCTGTTCGAAAAGCAGCAGCTGTGTTGCTTCTTCGTTGATGTCAACACCGCTTATATCGCTTTGCTGATTCGTGAGGCTTTGCATCATAACCTCAATGTTGCCCTGCCGCATCTGCCTAACCGAAAGCCGCTGACCGATGTTAGTAACCAATCGGCGATAAAAATCTCCACAAGTCGAAGATTCCAAAGTACTTACAACAACGTCCTTCACTTCTGCCATCCGCATAATGTTGATGTTGTCAGTCATATCTGCGCCCAGGCACGTTGCTATCCTTGCAGGTGTAGAAACTATATCCGAACAAACTGATATACCCGCGGCACTGGTGCCTGAAAAAAAGCAGTTCATTCCAATTGACGACAGCAATCCGGAAGTATCAGTGTTAGATAAAACATCAACTTCGAAATAATCACCAACAGCCAAGTCACCCATACCAAGAGATATGGTGATACCGGTATCACCAACCTTAATCCTATCACCAGCTGCATAGCCCAAACCGATATTTAGAGTAGCAATCGTATCCCCCCCACTGTCAGTTACCAGGAGACTGATGTCGCCATTTCCAATATCATTATCAGCACCAGTGACCGTGAACGTTAAAGTATCGTTCGAGCTGCCTGTATAAATACCCGATACACCAACAGCAGGGTCTGATGACCCGCTAAAACTAATGTCAGCAGCTTCAGGTTCCGGCAGCACTGCAGGCAAAAAATCAAATTGATAGTTTGTGTTGGCCGTGATAGTCAGCTGATTCGAAGAATTCACGGAAGCAGTAAGTGGTGAGCCCGAAATTGCATTAATTTTCGCAGCTATTGTGGTTAGAGAATCTCCCCCGGCATCGGCGTCAATAGTGATTTGTTCTCTGGTTATCGTTCCAGTGCTGGTGTTAGTAATTCTTATATATAGCTCACCATCAGTTAGTGCTGGAACGAAATCTGCCAAATCTTCGCTTGCCATCGTCCAGCCGGTCAATTCGGTGAAAGAACCCGCCGAACCCACTCCCTGAACATGGAGTTGATTTATCTGATTGATTATCGCCTTTGCCAAAGAGTCCAGCTTATCGCGAATATCAAGAACCAACTCATTTTCCAACGACAGCAATCCACCAAGCTTCCCGCCTTGTACATCGGTTGTGTATTTAGATGTACCAGCAATTGAAATACCCAAACTGTTATTTTCATCCGTACCCACTTCCAGTTCAACGGCAGAATTTCTCGCCACCACCTGCATTCCTGCAAAGATTACATCTACTACACCAAACTCTCTGTTTTGAGTTTGGAGGCCAACTAACTCAGACAATTCAGATATGCAGTGGTCTCTCTGGTCGCGCAGGTTGTTGGCCTGTCCCCCACCTATCTCCACTCTCTGTATATTTTCGTTGAGTTCAGCGATTTGGCTTGTAAGCACATTGATAGACTCAATAGTGTTTTCAGCATCTAATCTAATTTGTGTCTCCAAAGTACTCAGAAATTCTCCCAACGTTCTAAATTGACTGGCCATTGTTTGTGCATCGCTCATGGCCTGATTCTGCCAAATGACCTCGGTGGGACAAACGCTTAAGTTCTGCAATGAATTGAAAAACTTATCTATCGCTGCGTTAAGACCGCCACTTTCCGTTGAAAGCTCTCCAAATACATTTTCTACTGTCTGCAGAGTGATAAGCTCCTGTGAAACCTGCCCCAATGAGGATTGTTGTCGGAGTATCTCCTGTTCCAAGAGAGTATCAACTATTCTGGTAATACTGGCGATGTCAACACCTCCTCCAAGCAGAATTGTACCTTTTTGCGATGAGTAAGCAGGGCTTAGTTCTATTTTCTGACGGTGGTAACCTTCCGTAGCCGCATTTGAAATATTGTTGCCAATTATGTTAATGGCTGTCTTAGCTGCATCGAAGCCGCTTATACCTATAGAGTAATCCGACATTTCTTAAACCTGTTTGAACAGCAATTTTTTAAAATCGCAAATTTACAAATTCACTATTAGTTTGACGCTTGGTAAACCCATTGGAATCGTATGTGATTGTTCCTGTCTTGCCGAGCTCGAAAATATTCTTTAAAAGCACGTTGTTAAATCTGACACAATCTGACAAAAGCAGCGATATGCCCAGATGTTCCTTCTTAAGCTGGCCAGTCAATAATTTTAACGTCGCCTTCCTCTGGGCTACTTGAGCTTTTTTCTCTCCAGTCAGTTCAGCTTCGAGCACCGACAGAGTCATTTGCTCAAGGCTGCAGCCAAAAGCTGTCGCCAATTCTCTCCGTATCGACCGCCGTTTTAATTCATTGCATTTATAGCTGTCTGACTCAGTTTGGATACTCTCAAGCAGTTTACCCAAAGTCGTATTATCATGCTTTACAACCAGGCCGCGCAGCTCGTTCAATCTTGACAAGCTTTCCCTTATGTGCTGAATATCCCTGTCAAGAACAGCCAACAAATCATCGACCTCGTTAGAGACTTTTTCCTGAAGACCTGAGTCTTCTAATCGTGGGTCTCTAACGGGGTCAACTCTGTCTTCTATTTCAATTGCCGTTGTTTTCATATGCCCTCTTCTAATAACTCTGCCACTGCACTTTTTTTGTCTGAGTCGGTCATAAGCTTATATACATCCTTCCACAGACCAAAGCCTCCGTTGTCAGCAATGTCACGAGCCAAATACAACCAAAATATTCCTTGAACCTGCTTGGAAGCCCCATCTTTTTCGAGGCCCCAATCACCGATAGTATTTTTCATTTCTTCCAGCAGCTTATATATAAATACCGATTCAAAATCTTTGGCAGTCTGCTTCTTTTGTCCTTCCTGGACAGCGTCGAATTTATTTGAATGCTCCAGCTGTACCGTCGGTGGTACGATTTCAGTTGATATCAATTGGGTGCTGTCCATAAATCGGCCTTACATTATTTCCAGCTTGGCCTGAAGGGCCCCGGCTTTTTTCAAGGCATTGAATATTGCTATAAGGTCTCGCGGTGTCGCCCCTATGGCATTGAGGGCCTTAGCCAACTCTGAAACAGTTACTACTTTGGGTACCGGAACCAGATAACCATCTTTTTCTTCGATTCCCATCTCGGTTTCCGGCACTGTTACTGTTTCGCCTGCATCGGAGAAAGGCGCAGTCGGCTGAGACACTCTTGCAGTCTCTCTGATTTTCACGACCAGGCTGCCCTGGGAAATCGCCACCGTAGATATGCCGACATTCTCTCCAACTACAATAGTACCGGTGCGTTCGTTAATAACCACCACCGCAGGGACATCAACACTTACTTGAAGCTGTGTAATATCGACGATAAAACCTACTACACCTGTCTGGCTAATTTGACTGGGAACTTTGACATGGATAGTGCCGGCATCAACAACTATCGCACTATCCGGGTGATTTTGGTTTATGGCTTTGCTGATACGCTCGGCGGTTGAAAAATCGTTGTTTCGCAGATTAAGCGTCACAAATCTCTGGTCCGCAGCATATTCAACAAAAGTGGAAAGTTCTGATTTTTCAACGGTGGCTCCGTCGGGTATTCTGCCAACCGTCTGATGGTTCTTCGTAATGGAGGCTTGATTGCCTGATGCCGACCAGCCACCAATGAAAACTCCGCCGTGGGCCACTGCATAAACCTGACCATCAAGTCCTCTTAGCGGTGTAGGCAGGAGCATTCCGCCCTGGAGACTTTTGGCATCTCCTATGGAAGAAACGTCAACATCAATACGCGAACCCTCACGAGCAAAAGGACCCAACTCCGCCGTCACCATAACAATGGCGATATTGCCGCCGGTTAAATCCTCGGGAGAAAGGACCAACCCTGAATCTCTCAGGATATTCGTCAGCATCTGTTGCGACGGCAAAGTGCTGTCACCGGTGCCGGCCAACCCTATAACCAGTCCGATGCCGCTAAGCGGATTGCTTCGAACACCATGAATATCCACAATATCCTTTATCCGCTCACATTGACCTACTTCGGCTGTGTTTAGCAGGATTAAAAATATAATTACTAAACGAAATTTCATATCATTACACTCTTAAAAATAATGGACTTGGCCATGCCTCACGGCATTGTTTATTGCACACTCTAAAATGGCCAAATGATATCAAACACTTTCCCCAACCATCCTGGTCTGTTATAAGGTTCTGAAACACCTCCAAGCTTAGTGACAATACAGAAGTTTGCAACTTGTTCACTTTTCACTGTATTATCAAATGCAATATCGCTTGGCCTGACTATGCCGCCTACTTCAATGATTTGTCTGTCACCGGCAATATTACGGCTGCGGCTCCCTATAACAACAAGATTACCATTCGGCAGGACATCCTCAACAACTACGGTGATACAATCGATGAAGCTACGCTCATCTTTATAATCGGCTTCACCTTTTAACTCATTACTGGATTCTGCTGACATCGTAAAGCCGGGCATTCTCGGCAAAATATTATGGTTTGGCGTTGTAATCCCCAACTCCCCATTAAAAGTATTTGAACGGCTGGTCTCCTTTTTCAGGTCTCTTTTTGCTTTATTATCTACCTTGCTGGCTTCGGAGATTTTGATGGTTAAAATATCACCTATCTGGCGCGCCACATCGTCGGCATACAACTCCCTCATAGTAGCGCCTCGCTTGGCCCAGATAGAGCTCGCTTGCAGACGCCCGGCCGGACAAAGTAAAAAAAGCGTTATAAGTATCACGGGCTTCCAGCCCGTGATACCACGGCCAAGATGGCCGTGGTACGAAAGTATTCTATTATTCATTGTCTACCCTTCTTAAAAAACAGGTTCCACTGTTCCATCTTCATTAACTTTAGCCATAATTATTCGCCGTGAGTCCACATTCTGTACTCTTATACATTCACCAACTTTACCTTCCTGGACAGCCTTGCCGTTAGCCGTAATAAGAAGCCCCAACCTGTCAATCTTAATGACAACATTCTGGTTGCGTTTTAGCAAAACCGGTGGCTCAGGATACCCCACCATATCCGGACGAATCTCAGTATTGGTGCGCAACTGACGCTTCGCGATAAGGCCGTAAGGAGCTATCCAATTATCAGGCTCAGAATAGTTCGATATGGTATTCTCCACCTTCACGTTCTCAATGCTAATTACTGCACCTCGTGGAATATCAACGACCGTTACTGCTCTGTGGCCAGTGTGTTTCAAACGGAAGATTACTTCACGCACCCCAACTTCTTTGTCGCCGGAGAAAGCAGCTATCCGGATTTTAACCAGGGTTTTTACATGGCTTTTGCCAAAGCAAGGTACCAAATTGATATTTTGGTTTGACCCTGGCAGGACTAAATCTTCAGGTGAACCTATCGGGCTAAATCCGCAAACCGAACCATCAGGTGGATTTTCTTTTACAAAACTCAAAGCCGTCTCAACGAATCTGCTCCCCTTGATAACTTGATGCTCTCGCGAAACCTTTACCGTTTCAGCACCGGTTAAAGAGACTATCGATGAAGGGATTCCATTGCAGGCCAATCTGCTAAGCACTGTGCGCCTGTCAAGTGTGATTTGCTGGCCCGGTAATGAAATTCGCCCTAAGGTAATCTTGCTCGCCTTAGCTGATAGAGATTCGTCGCCCCGGACAATGCCCACCTGTCCAAGTTCCGGCGTATCACTGTTGATTGTAATCTCTCTCGGCAAGTAAATCTGTAGAGCAGAATCATCCTTTGAGCTCGCCTCGCTGAGTCGAAGCGGGCTGTTTGCCGACGCCAGTCCCGTTAGCACCGTTAGGCGTCCCTTTCGGGAGAACGGCCAAGTCAATAAACAAGCAATTACTATAATGCTGACTGTTTTAATATTCATGTTTGCCTGTACCACGGCCATCTTGGCCGTGGTATCACGGGCTGGAAGCCCGTGATACTGTTAGAATCTTGCCATCTGGATTGCCTGATTCAGCATCTCATCGGCAGCTCTTACTGCACGAGAGTTTACTTCGTATGCTCGCTGTGCAGTTATGAGATTTACAAGTTCGGTCATCATTTGGACATTGGATTTTTCCAAAAACCCCGCCTGTATAGCCCCAAAGCCGCTTTCTCCCGGTGTGCCTGTTGTGGGCGTACCGCTTGCTTCGCTCTGTGAATAAAGATTATCTCCTTCACTGGAAAGACCTGACGGGTTAGGAAAGCGAGCCAATTGAATAGTACCTACAACCGATTGAGTCCCCGAAGCCGTGGCAACATTGACACCTCCATCCTTTTCAATATCGATGGATACAGAATCCACTGCGACACTAATGGCAGGCTCTACGTTATAACCGCTCAGAGTAACTATTTGACCATTAGCGTTTACTTGTAAAGCACCATCCCGGGTATATTTTATGCTGCCATCAGGCATACTAACCTGAATAAAGCCGTCCCCATTGATTGCTATATCCAGTTTTCGTCCGGTACTCTCAAGCTCGCCGGGACTAAAAACTTTTACTGTAGATGCAGCCCTGACACCACTACCTATTTCCAGACCTACCGGAGATTTTATACCGGAGGATACTTCTGTGCCGGCTTCTCTGACCATCGTATAAACCAGGTCCTGGAAATCAAGTCGGCTACGCTTAAAACCCGTGGTATTGATGTTGGCGATGTTATTGGCTGTTACGTTGACCATGCTCTGCTGGGCATCCATACCCGTAGCCGAACTAGAAAAAGCTCTAAACATAATTCATTTCTCCTGTTATTTTGGGCTCATTGAACATAAATCCAACAATCAATCCTTCGACTTCGCTCAGGATGGTGAGCCTGTCGAACCATTTCCTAACCCATAGCCACACCTATAATACTTTTAGAGACATCACTTTGGGCTGAAACGAACTTCGTATTCGCTTGGTAGAGCCTGGAAACCATCATCATATCCACCAGCTCCTCGACCATTCGAACATTGGAGGATTCCTGAAATTCCTGTTTTACAATCAGATTCTCAGGCGGCGCCGCCAATATACCCTCCGGTGCCTGGAAGCAGTTCGTACCCACTGCAACAAGTTCACTCTCCCCGTCTTTGAAATCCACAAGTTTGAATTTCCCTATAGGTGTACCGCCGGCACTGATGCTGCCATCACTCGAGACACTTATCTGCGAGAGTCCCACGTTGGGTGGTATAGAGATTGGCCCGGCTTGGCCTGCAACAATCCTTCCAGATGAATCTACTATCTGGCCGTTCTGGTCCAGGTGGAAACTTCCATTGCGGGTGTAAAGCGGCCCCTGCGGGGTCTCTACCACAAAGAATCCTTTACCACATAGCGCAAAATCCAGTGACCGACCAGTTTGAATCAACTCGCCCTGGGAGAAATCAAATGTTGTGTTCAAACTAACTTCGCTGGACGCTCCCCCTGCCAGCTCTTGAGCAGTTAGGGACATTGAAAATGCGTTGCATCTGCGTTTGTATCCAGCCGTGCTTACGTTGGCCAGATTGTGAGCAACAATATTAAATTCACGTGTTAACCCATTGATACTTGAGCTCATTTGTGCCGCAAGCTCGTTCATTTATACTCCTATTCAACCGTACCATTTTCTTGCGCAGCCACTAATTGACCATTATGTTCCTGCTCGCTTGTCGAAGCAGAAGCATCTTCAACCCCGGCACTCACCTTTACCAAAGCTGCGTTGGTAACACGGACCAACTCATCAATATCCGAATCACTCAGGCCTGTTAATTCAACTGCAATTGACATGCCGTCCGGTATGGACTTTGTATGTCTGACTATGCCGACATCCTCTATTATTCTTACCGTGCCGGCATTATCGGTGGTTGAGTCCCCGGCCTGCTTCTCATCCAAATTTAATTCCACCAAAACTCTTTCGCCTGCCTTTACCTGAAGTGCAGCTTCTATACGCAAACCTGAACCGGCCAATTCAGTAACAATCGCAGGTACAAATTCGGGCGGTTCCCACCCCTGCTCGGTACTTTTGGCAAATGGGAAGTGAGCGATAAAGGCCTGCTTTCTTACAGGAACGCGTAAGAATCGACGGCGGTTAATAAACCTAACACTATCGCTGTGACTCAAAACCAGTATGTCACC
The DNA here is from genome assembly GCA_964653945.1 of uncultured Pirellulales bacterium. Classification (GTDB taxonomy): domain Bacteria; phylum Planctomycetota; class Phycisphaerae; order Sedimentisphaerales; family Anaerobacaceae; genus CAZBWE01. The sequence goes on along the minus strand of CAZZHL010000036.1, from coordinate 2,877 downwards.
GTCATAACTGACCACAGAAGTGTCAAACTCCCAAACCGATGGGCCAAAATAGTAACGAATGCACCAGGAATCGCCGAAAGTAATTTTAACCGGCCTATCCAATCTAACCTCCAGCTCAGTATCACCGTTTCTTATAATGGTCGATTCAACTACCCCGCCACCTCGCTCCCTTCGACGTGTCATATGGATTCTTTTACCCACAGGAATTTGCCTGCTGCTCAATTTTTCCAATGTGTTGGATGCCTTCGTCACTTTCTTAAATCCGAGCTTCTCACGCAGGCGAGACAGAACCGTTCCCAACTGGCTGCTTTCTTCACTTGTCTGCCGGCCTGCAAGGCTTTGCTCTAATTTGGTAACTCCACGTTCAAAAACAGAGGGCAAAGTAAAAATCGACTCCTTGCTTTTTACTCCTGCTTTTTTTGCTATATCGAGGAGAACTTGACGCTCGCGTGCGCTCAACCCTCTTCCATTGGCATACTCGACAAACAATTGGGCGGCAGCTTCTCGCTCCTGCCTGACCCGATTGAAAGTAACCACTATAAGTATGGCTGTTAAAATTACTATAGCAATCACAATGATTATAACGAACCAGCGTCCAGTCATAATGCCATTAAAATTGCGTGCGGCATCCCATCGCTGCAAAGGTGTCAATGCCAAAAAAGTTCCGAGTGAACTAAAGTGCCTAAAATGAATTAAAGTGAAAAAATAATCCATAACTTTACTTAGCGCCTAAAGTGCCTAACGTGAACTAAAGTGAAAAAATAATCCATAACTTTAGGTACTTTCTTTTTATCTGATAAGGTCGGTTAGTTCTCTGAGTATATCATTGGCAACTCTGATGGTCCTGGCATTGGCCTGAAAACCATTCTGAGCTTGAATCATGGCAACGAACTCGCTCGCCACGTCGGTGTTGGATTTCTCCAGCGCTCCACCGTGAATATAGCCGGCACCACTGGATAGACCCTTGGTCGCAACCGCAATGCCCGAGTTGGCCGAAGGAACGTAAAAACCGTTCCCGACACTTTCCAAACCACTTGGATTTTGAAATAGAGCTACCTGTACGGTAGCAAGGTTTTTCTTAACACCATTGGAAAACGCCCCGATAAGTACACCTTCATTATTAACTGACACACTTGAAAGCGTACCTGATTCGTAGCCGTTCTGCTCCCTTATCACCGCAGTAGAACTTCCTGTTCTTCCAGTTGCAAACTGCGTCAGACCATTAAATTGGTTTATGGTACCAAGGTTTACACTGATGGTCTGGGGATTTGCGGTATCATGCGGAAATGTTATTACGAACTGGGCTGTAGAACTTAATCCCTTGTAAGAACCATCAGTGGAGCTAAACTGTATGCCTTCGATGCGCCGGTTATCTGGGGTCAACTCGTAGACATTTCCACTGAACGAAGTTATTACCATATCCCAGAGGTTGGTAGTATCTGTTCTGACAAGTGCCGCTGACAGAACGTGTGAGCCGCCCTGCGAATCGTAAATCGTAACATTAACCTCCTGGGCCTCCTCACCTCCAATGGTACTTATTTCGAAGTACGACGGCATTTCAAGCTCTGTATCGTCGCATGACAGATTCACGTCTAATTTGCTGTAGCCGCTACTATCACCGGTCAAAACAATTCGCCCCTCGGCCAAACTCGCTGTTGCTTCACCACTAAAAACCGTGTTCAATTCATCGATAACATTCTGAAAAGTAGTGGTTCCATCTACTGCAAGAGTGCCACTGACGCCTGTACCATCCTTTGTCTGGCCGGTTATGGTAATTGTCCCCGACAATGTTCCTCCACTGGCAAATTGGTCGACTTCGTCAAGTTCCGTAGTTAATGATGGTGAAGTGCCCCCCACGGTATAAGCTAAACCCGATTGTAATACCTGCGTCTGAGTCGTCGCAAGCATTGCGTCGGGGCTCAAGTTCCCCTGCACCCTCATCGATGATGTTGCGCTTGCCGGCAGCGTCGCATCGTAGGGAACGTGGATACTGCTGTCCCCGCTGGCCTGAAAACCGTCCAACTCACCTTCGGTACCGAAACGCTGAACCAGATAACCTGTGGTCGGGTTAACCAAACGTGAGTTCGCATCGACTGTGAGCGCACCTGCCCGCGAATATACCAACTGCGAGCCGTCACTTAATACAAAATAACCCTCTCCTTCTACTGCCAGGTCCAGAGGATTGCCGGTATTTACAATATTCCCCTGTGCCATATTCGGCGTCAGACCTGCTATTCCAACACCGCTGCCCATCTGCTGAGGGTTAGTGCCGCCGACCGTATTCGTCGGCTGAGACGCTCTCTTAATTGTCTCGCTGAGTAGTTCCGAGAAGGTTATTCGCTGGGACTTAAAAGCGGTAGTGTTGGTATTGGCCAGGTTATTGCCGGCTACATCAAGCATTTTCTGGTGGGCCTGCAGCCCTGTAACGCCCGCTGATAGTGCAAAACTCATTTTTATTTCTCCTTATATTTTTAGAATATTAATTCGATTTTAGTTTTCTATTAATATTACAGCACCCAAGTTAAGGGTGTATTCTTTAACCTCCTGCCCTTCACCAACCGTTACCCCCAGAAGGCTTTTACCTGTCTCAGGGTCATTAAAAACCGAATCAACGGTGCCCACTTTCGTTTCTAATCCACCGGTTGTTTCGTCTTCTGCATAGAATGTAACATTCCTGCCTAACAGTGAATTGGCATAGCTACGCTCAGCATTCTCAAGCACCTGTACAAAACTTGAGTTCATCGATTCTAATTGCTCTAACTGAGAGAACTGTGCTAATTGAGAAGCCATTTCGTTATTGTCCAGCGGCTCCAGCGGATTCTGGTTTTGCAACTGTGCTATCAGAAGTTTCATGTAATCCATTTGGATACTGCTTGA
>CAZZHL010000035.1:0-12234 GCA_964653945.1 uncultured Pirellulales bacterium | reverse complement strand
GGCCGGCTCGAACCAGTACGCCGCCCTGGCGAGCGCGTAGCGGAAATATATGGCCGGGACGTACAAGATCGCTCGATTTTGCACCGTCGGCAATGGCGGCCTGAATCGTCTTTGCCCTGTCAGCGGCGCTGATACCGGTAGTTATTCCTTCAGCGGCGTCTATACTGACCGTAAAAGCCGTTCCAAACTTGGCGGTATTGTCTGTTGTCTGAGGATACAAACCCAAAGAGTCACATTTTTCAGCAGCGAGCGGCAGGCAAATCAGCCCGCGACCATATTTAGACATAAAGTTGATGATTTCCGGCGCTACCTTCTCTGCCGAGCAGACTAGGTCCCCCTCGTTTTCACGGTCTTCGGCATCGACAAGGACAATCATTTTGCCCTGACGAAGCTCTTCCAAAATTTCCGGTATTTCACTAAATTGTACTGCCATACTTTCGCAGCTCTTGAAAAGCATCTCGCAATTTTTGTCGCTCAACACTAACTACTGTTATTTGCCTGGTTCTGTTCGTACTTCTCAATATATTGACTTCCCATACGGATGTAAATAAGGGTAGCTATAATAGCAGTTCCTGCAGCAGACCACCAGAGAACCCTCAGAAACCATATCCACCAGGGCAAAACGCCGGAGATTTCAGGCCCAAGCAAAATTCCCGCCACCATCGATAACTGCAGGGTATTTGCAAATTTGCCAATCATGGCAGGTGCGATAAGAATCTTTGAAGTTATAAAGTAAACAACAAGGAAACCAATCAGCAAAAACAGGTCTTTGCCAATTATCAGGACTACAACAGTCGGCGGAAGCTTAAAACCATCAACACGACCTCGCTGTGAAACCAATAACAGGCATGCACACGTGATAAGCAATTTGTCAGCGACCGGGTCTAAAAATGCGCCGAGCTTAGTGGCCATCTTTTTCATGCGAGCCAGATAGCCATCAACGCCGTCACTTATCGCCATAAATAAATATATAGCAATTGAGATATACCGCATTGTATCGCCAAGCTCAGGATTATTTATCTTCAGCATGAAGATTACAAACGGCACTATCAAAAGAATCCTGAAAATCGTAAGCCGATTGGCCCAATTCAACTTCATATTGCGCCCATTTATTCTTTACAGCAGAGACCACCAGGTTCACCGGTGCTTCGCCTCGGCACCACAAGCCAACATATTAAATCCTTGGGCCAAATTTAGCAATAGATTATTGCTTGACAGAAACTTACACAGCGATATAGTTTTGAAGGTATCCTCAATACCTGTAGTTTCTTACGCAATATGATATACGGACGATAAGAGAATGGCTGTATTAAATGTAAATATCGACCACGTGGCGATGGTAAGACAGGCCCGTCTGACCGATGAGCCGGACCCCGTCTGGGCAGCAGTCGAGTGTGAGCTGGCTGGTGCTAACGGAATTACCATACACCTGCGTCAGGACAGACGCCACATAAACGACCGAGATGTTCGGCTTCTGAAAGAAACCGTCGCCTGCAAACTAAATCTCGAAATGTGTATGGCTGAACCGATTGTCAAAATCGCTGAGCTTATTATGCCGGACCAGGTAACATTAGTACCGGAAAAAAGGGCGGAACTGACAACCGAAGGAGGTCTGGATTGTGCCAGACAAAAAAGACGTCTTGCTGAGGTGGTAAAAAGAATGCACAAAAAAGGCATCTTGGTAAGTACTTTTATTGTGCCTGATAAATCGCAAATTCTTGCTTCGGCCCAGACCGGCTGTGATGCCGTCGAACTACATACAGGTATGTATGCAAACGCTAAAACTCAAAGAGCTGTCCAAAAAAGATTGTCTGAACTGGAATGTGGCCGTGACTTGGCGATGGAAAATAATCTCATCGTTCACGCGGGACACGGTTTGACATACCGAAACATTGGTCCGGTTGCAGGTATAAAGGGTATTTGTGAATTCAACATTGGCCACAGCATCGTAGCCAGGGCCGTTTTTGTCGGCATTAAGCAGGCAACCATAGAAATGATAAGATTGATAAATAAATTCAGCAAAAAAAAAATTAAGCTTAGATAATATTGGTTAAATAACTACCAATTACCGTAATAAGGAGATTGAAATGTTTACAGGGGCAATGGTGGCGTTAGTAACGCCTTTTCAGGATGGGGATATTGATTTTCAAACCCTTGATGAGTTGATAGGTTTCCAACTGGAAAACAGCATAGACGCAATAGTACCGGTGGGCACGACCGGCGAATCACCTACTTTAAGCCACCAGGAGCATAAACAAGTCGTAGAAAGAGTCATTAAAACCGTAGGCGCAGCAGTACCTGTAATTGCCGGTGCCGGCTCAAACTCAACATCTGAGGCAATCGAATTGACTGAGTTTGCGAAAAAGGTCGGAGCTGATGCGACCCTTCAGATCTGCCCATATTACAACAAACCCACACAGGAAGGATTTTATCAGCATTTCAAAACAATATCAGAAGAAGTCGACCTGCCGATAGTATTGTACAATATACCCGGACGATGCGGCGGTACAGGTCTAACTGCGGAGACAGTTGCTCGATTATCTAAACTCGATAATATTGTTGCAATTAAAGAGGCAAGCGGCAATTTGGATATGGCCAGCGAAATAGCAAATCTCTGCGATATAACCATCATATCAGGCGATGATTCCCTTACTCTTCCCTTAGCTTCGGTCGGTGGTAAGGGCGTTATCAGTGTAGTGGCAAATATTGTTCCAGCCAACGTTAAAGCAATGACCGATTTAATCCTTGAGGGCGATCTGGTCTCAGCCCGGCAATGGCACAAGAAATTATTTACGCTTTGTAAAAGCTTGCTTAGTTTGGCAACTAACCCTATACCCATCAAAGCTGCGATGGCAATTCTGAATATATGTTCAGAGGAATTGCGTTTACCGATGACACCCCTTGAAGAGAGTAAAAAAGTCATCCTCAGACAGATATTGAAAGATTACGGCCTGTTAAGCTAAAAACACCTTTAAGGTTCAATAAAATCAAGCTTACACTTCCTTAAACACGGTATGTGCTCCATCCTTCTATAACGCAATTACAGACCTTTTACTCGGTATCCCTCATTAAGACAGTGATTTACGCTTGTCTCCGCATGTTAAAATAAGTATAATATAAGTATGGTGACAGGGTTTATATCTTTCATTTTACGAATCATGCTCGTCATAGTTCTTTGGTCTATTGTATGGCGGTTTGTAGAACCAAGAACACAATTCATGCGCGTAGCCAGAGCTGCCTTACTTGTACTCTGTTTATTATGTGTGCTGTTAATGCTAAAAATCACCGGCAGTAGTTAACCACCGGTGATTTTTAATGCTTTCTTATTCTAAAGCGCACTTAGTAACCTATTGTTGCTTAACCTTATGTTCCTATACTTCTGGTCTTCTTCTGCGATACAGAAAAATCGTCTTGCGCTTTTGTTGACTAAAATCTGTAACTTTATGCCAAAGCTTTCTTTCTGTAGAACAACCAAAGAATAATACTCAAAACTATCAGGCCGACAAGACCGTTTTCGCCTAAGGCGCTGAGTAATGTTGTAAGATTAGGAATAATCTGTCCAAAGAACAGAACCGACGGCCCAAACATAATCTCCAGCACGATGCCCAGGGCTATCAGCAACAGAAAAATCTCCGTAACCTCACCAATCCATTTTTTTGCTTCTTCCAGAAATCGCATCATTAATTCTCCTAAAATAACATTACATAAACTACTAAAAGACTCTACACATACCACTATGCAACTTATTCGGTCGTTTCTTTTATGTTTCTTTAATAATATCAGACTCAATCTACTTTTTGTGCCAAATACTCGTTTTCGAGTCTTATTATCCTTAACAACTCCAACAAAAATGCTTCTAAAAACACATTATCAGCATTGATATTGCAGCTATCTGGCTTTCCATGCTGATTTTAAAAATAGTTCTTTGTATACTCAAACAAAGAAAATTGCGGCTATTCTGCGTAATAAATCGCTTGTTAAAAGCTTTTTAAAAGTTTGTAGGAAGGGTCAAATCGGGGTATTATCTGTCATTTTTCTTTTAATAAAGACGTTATTGTTGTGCTTTGCGATAGGTTTGAATTGTAGCGGAAATCATATTGCTGACCGTATAGTTCTCCCTCAAATACTGTTGTGCTGTTTTTGCAATTTTTCGGGAAAATTCCGGCCTGTCGAGCAGCCGCTGTAGGCTCCCTTTTATACTTAAGGTATCATTAGGGTCGAAAACAACAGCTGTTTTGTCCTCAATAATCAAATCATCAACCCCACCCCTGCAGGCGGCAATAGATGCACCTACACTCATGGCTTCCAGCAATAAAGGATTAAAATTGGCACTCGGTTTAGGCTGAATGAAAATATCTCCGGCTGATACAACTGCCCGCCAAGGCTTCAATTTTGAAACTATAGTAACAATCTGCGATAGACCAAGCGCAATTAACAATGTGCGAAGTTGCCTCTCAGCTCGTCCGCTGCCTATGATTACCATCATAAATTCGTATCCGTCGACCGACAAATGCTTGACTGCATTAAATAAATTCTCGAAGTCTTCTACCTTATCAAAAGATTGAGCTGTCATTAAAGTTGCCAGACAAGAGGGTTCACGAAAGCATCTGGTGCTTTCCTCAGTGAAGGTGCCAATGTTTATCTGCTCAATCCGCTCAGCAAAGCGCGGATAAACTGCGGCAAAATTATCAGCTATTGTTTTAGCCGGAGCGATAACTTTCGCACAACGCTTCGACGAAATAGAAAGCCGGGCTCGGTCATACGAAGTATAATTTCTATTGAGGATAGACCATCGCTTGTGTAACGAATTAACCGTCAATATATAAGGCAACCCCAGCATACGAGATAATTTTCTTGTCACCGCTGCCCTGCTTTCACACAAACAGTGTAGAATAGTGGGCTTAAATTTTGCAAGCTGCTCAATAAGTCTTTTTCTATTTAACCACTCCGTTAAAGGTAGTTGTAAAGCAGGGTGTCTTATTACCTCGACAGACCCGGAGATAACAAAATCCAAATCGCTGCCAGGTGGACATACCAAAACAGTAGGAATTGACTCATCTGCCAAACCGGTTAACAGATGTTCTAAAAATATCGAATAATCAGATACCGTCTGCTCTGATGCAATCAAGGCCAGCCGAAGCGACTTATTAGATTCGACAGGCTCACTATAAATTTGAACATACTCTCCAGACACGTCTGTCTGATTCTCATTCATCAGCGGACCCTTAATTATATTTAATGTGCGGCGTTTCGATTAGAACCACGTAGCTCAAATCACCGGAAAGACAGGCAATATGTTACCGAAAAAATCACATCTTTGTTACTTCAAAATGCCTTGTAGAAAACATTATGCCGGAAACCGTCATTGCGAACGACCCCGCGTCACCAAAGCTACACGGCGGCGAGAGCGAAGCAATCTCAAACCCTGATAGAGCTTTTTCTACCGGTCAATCAGGAGATTGCCACGGCCCTTTTTTATTTGCCGATACTTTTAGTAGATTCTGAAAAACCGTATTTTTGGAGTAAAAATTGCCAATACCGATAAAAATACGGAATTTTTCGTTTTTTAGCAATTTTTTTCTTTACACCATAAGAAAGTTCGCTATAATATAGGTAATTTAGAAAAAGTAGGCGAGAAAGATTCTACGGAGGGTCCCACACATCTTTCATGCCCTTAAGTATTGTGTGCGCACAATTTTTGTGCGGTAAAGGTAAGGAGATTCTGTAGAAAATTGGAGGAGAAACTATGAAAAATTTAATAGTTTTTATAATCCTTTTGCTGCTCTCGTGGACAAACAGTAATGCATTGGGCGTATCGACTCTCTATATGGTACAGGAAGGCGACGACAGCGACCTCTTGCTCAAATACGAATCTGGAGTCCTCTCGACCGTGGGAGGCATCGGATTCGGTGATGTGCGCGGCCTTGCTTATGATGCCACGAGCGGAACTCTGTTTGGAGTTTCACGCACGTATAACAGTCGCCTGATTACTATTAACCAAAGCACTGGAGCAGGAACAGCTGTAGGACCGAACCTTTATCTACCCACAGGCTCAAACACTGCAGAAATCAGTGCCAGAATAGACGGAACTCTGTTCGGCACAGGCCACCTCCACAATATGACGGCCGTTGACACCTTGCTGGATGTGGACAAGGCAACTGGCATCGCCACTACTATTGGCAGCTTTGGAGGCGAAAATCAAATGTTTGGTTTGGCCTTTGATCACCATACGGGCACACTTTACAGCTCAAACTGGTGGGGCACACTACACACAGTTAACCAAAGTAGCGGTTTGGCCACTCTGCTCGGCGCCATCACTGGCACGAATGGAGGGGTTGCACGTATCGCTTTTGATCAGGCGGACGGTATACTCTACGGTATCACCTATCGCGAGCAGCTCGTCACCATCGATATCCCCAGCCTCGTCGCTACGGAAATAGCACAGTTCTCAACACCAACCCAGATTTATGCCCTTGACTTCAAAAGCCAGATTCCTGAACCGGCTACGATTTGTCTGCTTGGCCTTGGTGGTTTGGCTTTGCTGAGAAAACGCAGGGCGTAAAGAAGTACCAAGTACGAAGTTAGAAGTAAAAAAGAAGTAACAAGTACAAAGTTAGAAGTACGAAAAAAGTGGAATACTTATCAAATTCAGGGGCTGTAAGCTAATGCTTGCAGCCCTTTTTTATTTGCCAATGCTTCTTTTTTTAACCGCGGATTATGCAGATTTCTCTGATTTTACTTCTTGCCACCAAGGCACCAAAATACCAAGATTATAATATATTTATTTTTTTGTGCCTTTGTGTCTTCGTGGCTATTTTACCTTTTATTTAATCCGCGCTAATCCGTGAAATCCGTGGTTAATTTTAGCTTTAATAATCAATTTGCCGGGGCGTGTGTGATTTGTTTTGCCATCTCGTCCAGTAAGGCATGCATTTGTGGGTCAGAGTTTTTTTCGTGGTCGATTTTGCTACAGGCGTGCATAACAGTCGTATGGTCTCGGCCTCCCAGATGGCCACCTATCTCTTCGAGACTATGCTTTGTTAAATTCCTGGCTAAATACATACAAATTTGCCTCGGCTCCGTGATACTCTGGCTGCGTTTTTTGCTCTGCAAATCAGCAAGACGAACGTCGAAATGCCTCGTTACAACGTCAATAATGTCAGTGATGCTTATATGTCTGGCTGTCGCTTCAATCTGACCTTCCAGAGCTTCTTTGGCCAAATCGAGGTTAATTTCTTTGCCGGTCGTAGTCGCTACAGCATAAATGGACGTTAAAGCGCCTTCCAGCTCCCTGATATTTGCGTGCACTTTGTGGGCGATATATTGGGCTATTTCATCGCAAATACTCAAACCTCGAAGATGGGCCTTTTTTTGTACGATTGCTACTCTTGTCTCATAGCTTGGCGGGTCCATCCTGGCAACAAGGCCCCAGTTGAATCTGCTGATAAGGCGTTCCTCGAAGGAGGGCAGCTTGCCGGGCGGACTATCGGCGCTGAGAATAATCTGTTTGCCGTTGTTATAAAGTGCATTGAAAGTGTGGAAGAATTCTTCCTGGCTTTGCTCCCGCTCTCGCAGGAATTGAATGTCATCGATAACAAGGGCATCGACTGTACGAAATTGGCTTTGAAAGCCGGCCATGTTTCCTTCTTCGATTGCTCTGATAAAGCGATTGACGAACCCTTCACAGCTCAAGAATTGAATTACCGCCCTATCGAACCTTTTTCTGGTTTCGAAACAAACAGCGTGCAGAAGGTGGGTTTTGCCCAGGCCGACACTGCCGTAGAGAAAAAGTGGATTGTAGGTATTGCCCGGCGACTGACTTACCGCAACACAGCTCGCATGAGCAAGGCGATTGCTTGGGCCTACTACAAAATCATCAAACGTGTAATCAGGATGAAGTTTAAGCTCAGGCAGGCAGGGGCCGGAACGTAGAGCTGATTTCTCATTGGTATCTACTTTGAAATCTACCGTAACAAGATGACCGGTTATTTGTTGAGCAGCACGGGTGAAATTATTTTTGCACTCGTCGTGTAAGAAACGGGCTGTTGCCCCATCTGGACAGCCGATTTCGAGCGAACCGCTATCAAAGTGCAAAACTGTTAGCTCGTCAAACCAGTGGCGGACATTTGCAGGGTCGAGCGACTTTGCTCGTTCCAGTATATCGGCAAAAATAGTTTTAACATCATAAGCCACAAAGCCACACTCCTTTGTGAATCCGTGCTTGATACAAAAAGAAATCGACCATAAGAAAAAAACTCTGTCAGGTTTTTCAGCTAATATCCCATACCAAGCAGATGTGGGCCCCAACTCCGTTGGTAAGGACAACACTTAGAGTCTAACCGGATTTGCTCAGGTTGTCAAAAAAAAATCTTCTCCTCTCGTAATAAAAATAAACCTGATATATTTTACCCCTGGTTTTAATTGGGTTGTTTAGCTTGAAATTTTTTCAGTTCACGATAACATCAGTGTTTTAGACCCGTTATATTAAGGGAGCAACCTCGTGACGGGGCTCAGAAAAGCTTTGTAGTATCACGGGCTTCCAGCCCGTGATACCACGGCCAAGATGGCCGTGGTACAGGGATAAATATGGGAATTTTTTCAAAAACAGCCGGGTATCTTAAAGACCGACTGGGTAAAACACGGGCTAAAATAAGCACCTCACTTTCATCGGTATTGACTCTGGGCAGAAATATCGATGAAAATTTGCTCGACAAACTGGAAGATACGCTCATAAGCGATGATATCGGCATAGAAACAACAGATAAGCTCATATCTGAACTGCGTCAGGCTTACCGCAGCAGGCAAATCGCCACAACCGATGAAATAAAGCCGTTTCTCAAGGAACACCTTAAAAGCTATTGGCCCGAACATGACAGGCAACTACGTCTTGCCGAGTCCGGCCCGACCGTCGTTCTGGTTGCCGGCGTTAACGGTACCGGCAAGACAACAAGCATAGCCAAACTCGGATATGTATTTAGCCGGAACAATAAAAACGTTATTGTCGCTGCCTGCGATACCTTCCGAGCTGCAGCGGTGGAGCAGTTAAGCATCTGGGCCGAGCGGATAGGCGTCCAGATTATCAAGCATAAATCAGCAAGCGACCCGGCTGCGGTCGCTTTCGACGCTTGTGAAGCTGCCGTCGCAAGAAAAGCCGATATTCTAATCCTCGATACAGCCGGGCGGCTACATACAAAAAAAGACCTGATGATGCAGCTGATTAAAATTCGAGACGTAGTGGCCCGCAAAATCCCAGGTGCCCCGAACGAGGTATTGCTGGTTCTCGATGCCACAACCGGCCAAAACGCAATTGTTCAGGCAAAATTGTTCACCGAAGCAATTAACGTTACAGGGATATTCTTAGCTAAACTTGACGGGACCGCACGCGGCGGAATTGTTATTGCCATTAAGGACCAGCTTGACATTCCCGTAAAATTTGTCGGCCTGGGTGAAAAACCGGAAGATATCGCAGAATTCGACCCAGAAAAGTTTGTAGAGGCATTATTCGATTGACACCATAATTAAAATTACTAAAATTAAGAAAAGCGTTCTTAACCAGTTAACAATTTCGGAGGATACTGAAAATGAAAAAGTCACGTATTTTTGTAATAATTTCAGCTTTGTTTATCATTTGCTGGCCAGCGGGTAAGTCGGCCTTCGCCTATGTTGCCGCTTGGGGCCGAAACAACTATGGACAATGCGATGTGCCTTTGAGCCCCGACTTTGCTGGCATTGCGGCCGACGACTACCATAGTCTTGCTCTCAAGGCCGACGGTTCGCTTGTTGCTTGGGGCCAAAACTCCTACGGCCAGTGCAATGTGCCTGACGGCAACGACTTTGTCGCTATTACGGCTGGGAGCCAATACAGTCTCGCCCTTAAGTCCGATGGCTCTATCGTCGGCTGGGGCAGAAATGATTATGGTCAGGCGACACCGCCTGCTGGAAATAATTTTATCGCCATCGCCGCAGGCTATCGGCATTCGCTCGGTTTAAAGCAGGACGGCTCTATCGTCGGCTGGGGCAGAAATGATTATGGTCAGGCAACACCGCCTGCTGGCAACGACTTTGTCGCAATTGCAGCCGGCTGGTGGCACTGCCTTGCCCTTAGGTCCGATGGCTCACTGGCAGCCTGGGGCAACAACAGTTATGGCCAGTGCGATGTGCCGGATGGCAACGATTTTGTCGCAATTTCAGCCGGCGGCACCCACGGTCTCGCTCTCAAAGCCGACGGCTCACTGTCAGCCTGGGGGGACAACAATTATGGACAGTGCGATGTGCCTGCTGGCAACAACTTTGTCGCAATTGCCGCCGGCGGCGCCCACAGTCTTGCTCTAAGGGCCGAGGCTTCGCTTGTTGCCTGGGGCCAAAACAACGATGGCCAGTGCGATGTGCCTGCCGGTAACGATTTTGTCGCCATTGCTGCTGGCAACAACCACAGTCTTGCCCTTAAGACCAATAGCTCGCTGGCAACCTGGGGCGACAACTTTTACGGACAATGCGATGTGCCTGAACCGAATACGGGTTTTATAGCAATTGCGGCTGGCTACCTGCATAGTCTTGCCCTCAGGGCAGAAGGTTCGCTTGTTGCCTGGGGCTGGAACGATTATGGCCAATGCAATATCCCTCCTGGTAATGATTTTGTGTCCATTGCGGTCGGCTGGGACCACTGTCTTGCCCTCAGGGCCAACGGCGCGATTGTTTCTTGGGGGTGGAATGGCTACGGCCAGTGCGATGTGCCTGAAGGAAATGAGTTCGTCGCTATTGCGGCTGGGAGCTACCATAGTCTTGCCCTAAGAGCCAATGGTTCGCTTGTTGGCTGGGGTGATAACGGCTACGGCCAGTGCGATGTGCCTGCCGGCAATGATTTTGTGGGCATTGCGGCTGGCGGCTACCACAATCTTGCCCGCAGGGTCGACGGCTCGCTAGTTGCCTGGGGCTGGAACGACTATGGCCAATGCAATGTGCCTGACGGCAACGACTTTGTCGCCATTTCGGCCGGTTGCTACCATAGTCTTGCGTTGGCGAATGCTACTACTGGCCCGACATGCTCCGAGCATCCTGCGGGAGATTTGAATAACGACTGCAAGGTGGATTTTCACGACCTTGCTATCCTTTGCACCAGTTGGTCTGAGTGCAACCTCAACCCGCCGGAAGCCTGCTGGCAGTAATAAAATGAGCCGCCAAAAGGCATTATTTGATTGACATTGAATAAAAGTTTTTGTCCGACTCTTAAAGAATTTATAGCCGAAAGTGGGCAGTCTGTCTAATCTACAATATAGTTGTATTTTTCCACTGCTTGTCTTTTGATATAATACATAAGTCTGGCAAAGTGCTTTTCCGGCTCAACAGCCTCCCCATTTCCATCCGGATAAACAGCTCTCAAAATCTCGTCTCTTTCCCACTCATACGGATATATTTCATGTTTCATCGAAAAACCGTATCTTGACAATATCTCTATAGAAGGAACAGCAAGCGGTTCAGGCTCCGCACCGTAACAAATACCAGGAACGATAACTGGAGTAACGAAACCATCGTCCAAACCAATATCCATATTTTTTCTTAACGTATCAACAAGAATAAAACCCGTGTACCACTCTCCCCTCATCTTTTCAGATGCTTCTATTGCGGTACTTTTTGACCGGGCACCCAGCTCTTTGAGCCTGCGTTGAATAGCCAATGTCATCGCTCTGTTATATGTGTGTTTGGTGTCTTTCAGGGCCTCAACGGCAAGTTTTGTACCCAGAAGATTTGAATATATATCCTCCCATGAAAACGATGAGTTAAACTCGGGCTCAACTCCGATAAAGTGGACGCCGAACCATGTAAGAATTTCGTGCCATAATGTTGCGTTAAATGCAAGGTACGGGCCGACTTCAAATGCGATTGTTTCCGCAATTTCTTCTCTCTCTTTACGTGTTAAGTCATCCCAGTAGTCAGGATAACTAAACTTGACCTTATGTAGTGAAAGCTCTAAAGATACTCTGAATATAAATTCCTTCTTTTTGTTCATCAAAGTTTTGCGGGTTTTCCTTATAAGGTATCTTGTATGGTCGGCACTACCCCTTAAATGAGATATGTCTATATGTCCGGCTTTGCAGGTATATACAATGCCGTTATTTTCGAAAGGGCTGAATCGGTAAGAATGTTTACCAAGCTCATTCGGTTCATAAAATCTTGGCCCCGGCGGCGGAGTGGGTAAAGTTCCCATACGAGTTCTGGGGGCATAGATATCACATC
>CAZZHL010000034.1:0-12277 GCA_964653945.1 uncultured Pirellulales bacterium | reverse complement strand
TTTTCCCTAACACTTAAATCGTCCAGTACCACCTCAATTGTTTGTCGGTAACCATAACCTGCAGGTCTTTCCAGGTCAGTCATACCCCATGCCGTACGAACCTCACCGAGTCCTCTTTCGGCTGCATCTAATTCTCTTTGAACACGACCTCTTTGATCTTCAATCCTTGCCAGTTTATCAGCAATTTCTGCCCTTTTTGCACCCCCTTGCGAAGAAACAAACAATTCTACCATCTCGTTAACTATAAGTGCTGCTTCATCGGGTTTGCTACAGGACATCGATACTTCAATATAACCAGCCTCTCTATGAGCAGATACGCCAAGATTATTGTCCAAACCCTTAATGCGTTTTGCCTCGTTAGCTTTTTGGGAGAACCAAGTGGTTCGCCTAACATTATCTCTGGCGAGCAATTCTTGCAGGGTGTTTTGTTGTTTTATGAGGTTGGCCATTGATAAACGGTGACCATATTGGATATCTTTTTGTACCTGCACTGAAACAATGGTCATAGGGTCAGTTTCTACAGGTGGCAAAACCTCAATGTAGGTTGAGGCAGTGTATTTTGGGAAATATTGCTTTGAAAGGTACCATGTTGCACTACCAACTGCCAAACCTAATCCAGTTAGAACAATTACGAGTAATACATGTCGACGCAATATTCCAAAGATTTCTTTTGACGTTAATCCGGTAGCCACTGGCGGCCTCATCCCGGTTGGTCCTGCCGTCTTATTCATTATTACCCCTGGTTTTTCTTCTACCATTTTAATCTCCAATCTGGACTCAGTGTTTACCGACTAAAAGTAACCACTGTATCAAATATATATTTCTCGCGTGACATATCATCTGACACATCACTGCGAGAGGCGCTCAATGGCTTTTTTAATCTTTTCTCTTACTCCTTGCGATAATCTATCAGCTCCTATTTCCAATGCTTGTTTATAAGCATCAAGGGCTTGTTCTTTTGCTCCAAGTTCTTCTTTTATCATACCTGCATGCACATATACATCCGCAGGTGGAAGAATTCCACTCTGCTCATACTGCTGTAAAGCAGCTGCCACAGACTCGGCAGCTTGAGAGAGTTTACCATTTTTATACAACACATAAGCATAAGTATCCAAAAAGCCTGGATTATTTGGTACTGCCTCAACTACCTGCTCGGCATACCGAAGGGCATCAAAAAGCCTTTCGTCATTTTCAACAAGCATATACGCTAAATTATTAAGAACATTGGTATTATTCGGCATTTTAGCTAACAAACTTTCGTAATCTGCAATACCCTGCTTAAGATAATTATTATCGGAAGTTTTCTCGAAAGCCAGGGTTAAAGTCTCCACTTTTTTCACCACATAATTAATCCCACGAGGGGTGTCTGGCCCGGCTATTTTGATACATTTATCGAGATAATCTATGGCCTTATCATAGTCAGCATTAATATTAGCAAGGTTAAACATGGTCCAGTTAGCAGCAAGCGAATCAGGGTTAGTTGAAAGTTTTTGTGAGCAGTATTCTGAAACATCTTCAGGTCCCAGTAGTAAGAACATTTTTAACAGAATCTCAGAGGCAAGCATCTCATTTGTCTGGGCTTCGTCAACAGCTTTTCGGCAATATTCTATGGCGACTTTTTCTTCACCAAGCTTCATCTTTGCTTCAGCCATTCTGTAAAAAGCAATGGGGGCGAGGGAACCAGCAACATGTTTGCTGCCTTCTTCAAGAACCTTATCCAGCTTCTGTGGTTGCCAGTTACTTGAATTCGAGGTTCCTGCACCTAAAACAAGTGCCTGTAAATACCCATCAAATGCTGTTACGTATTCTCTATCTGGTATAGTATTGTCCACATCCTGTTTGAGATATTCTTTTTGTTTCAACAGATATGCTTCTTTATATAGTCGCTCAGCTCTCTCGAAGTCGTTATCAGCTATAGCAGATGCTCCCGCGAGATTATACCAGGACACATTATTGGGAAACTTCTCCAAGGTATCATCATAGAGTTTTCGTAAAGCGTCTTTTCTGCCAAGTCTCAGGTAAATCCGTTCAAGCAACATTCTGGCTTCTTTAGGACAGCCTGGTACGTCAATTATATTTTTAAGTTCAGTTATAGCATCATCTTCCCGGTTCATTCGCAGATAAGCTCTGGCCAGGTTAAGTCTGATGTCAGGTTCATCAGACAGTGACTTGCTCTTACCAAGGTCACCGATTGCCTGTTCGTAATTTGCCATCAAGAGGCTGATTTGGCCCCTTAGCTTCCAAGCTGTTCCATTGTTCTGGTCGCTTTGAAGAATTTGATTTACCAACTCCATTGCCTTCTCCAGCTGCCCTCGCCTTGTTAGTAACCAAGCCCCAAGCAGCACAGCCCGGGGTTCGTCTGGATGGCTCTCATTGAAACTTTGCAGTTTATGTTCGGCTTGGTCAATAAGCCCAACTTTAAGGAAAACCTGAATTTGAAGAAGGTGGTTTTCTACACTGCCTTGAATCGATAAAAGTTTTTCAGAGTATCTCTTTGCAGCCTCCCCGTCGAGGGTTTTTTCTGCAACGAGTAAAAGGCCTTTAATCGCATGGATGTCTTTTGGATTACTTTCATACAACTGCCCTAAAATCTCCTTGGCTTTTTCAAATTGCCCGCTCTGCAAATAATGGTTCCATAGCAATATCGGTTCTTTCGATTCTTGCAATATCTTCTCAGCCTCTGCCCCCATCTCCATAGCACGATAGTATTCCGCATAGCCGTATAGCATTTCTCTATCGTCCGGGTCCATCTTCTTGGCTTGCTCAAAAGACGCTGCTGCAATAGCAAACAGAGCTTGTCTCCTCTCAGCATTCGTTTCTTCAACAGCTAATTTCGTTGATAGTTTCCCGAGTTGTACAGCATTTTGAACACTCGGCATGGTTTTTTGTATATTTTGCCGAAGGAGCAACGCTCTTAACGGTTGTATTTTACTTATATAATCAGCGTAAAAGTTAAGCAACTGTAAATCATTTAGATTTAATGCCCTTGCTCTCTCTAAAGCAAGTGAGGTCTCACCTATTTGTTCGGCAGATGCATTATCACCAAGATTTTGATTACGACGGTACAATGTAATTGCTAATACTCGTGCAATATTTCCATCCAGAGGATTCAGAGATGCCGCTTTTCGAATATCCGCAATAGATGCGTGCTCACTTTCAAGTTTGGCATTGATGCTGCTTCTGAGCATATAAGCATGAGAAAATAACGGTCTTTGCTTCAGACATTCATCAATTTTTACCAATGCGTTCTTAAAATCGCCTTTAGCTAAATCAAACCGAGATGCAAAAACCTGCCCTTGACATTTATCAAGATTGTTACTTTGAGCCGTCTCTACGATTTGCCCTGCCAATTCCCAATCCTCCATCTCAATCGCTACATCCAAAAGATAATCTGCTGCAAGGGACTGCAAATTTGTTTCTTCAGCTTGTTCGAAAACCGTCTTCGTCGTGGCGCTCTCCTGCGGAGGTTTTGTTTTAAGGACCTTTTTGAGTTCTGCAGCAGCTTTCTCCATTTCGTTGTTTCTTCGATAAAATAATCCAAGATCGACAGCCCGACGAGTTGGGTCAGTAATATTCGATAGAACATACTCTTCTATTTCTTTACGCCTTTGTTGCGAAATATTTCCGGGCTCAGGTTCAGAAAGTATTTGCTTGTTGATCAGAACTGCAATACTATCAGGAAAATAATGCAGAAATCGACCGACTAAGTCTTTGGCATCACTTATCTTGCCCTGCTCTATATAATATGCGCAAAGACTGGTAATCGTTGCTTGTTGAACATAATTTGGTTCGATTGGCAGTAACTTCCGCACTAATTCTGCCGCAAGCTTTATATGACCATCCAGTTCCTCTGTCATTAAGGGCACAGATGCTCCCGGCTCATTTGGCCCTTCTATTTCGGGCTTTTCTGCCTGTTGCAAAATAATACCTAAGCGGTCCTCTGTTTGTTTCTGTCTTATCGCCCTTCGGATTTGGTTAATCCGGACCTGTGTCATCGCTAGTTCAAGTTGAATCGTATCTGGGTCATCCGGCTTGAGTTTGGCTAATTCTACTTCAACCTCATCCAATTGATTTGCGCCTATATATGCTTTAATGCGAAGAATTTTGCTTCTCTCATTAGAACCGAAAGATTCCTCAAAAGAATTTATGTTAGATATGGTTGCCGTCCAAGCATTGAGCTTCAAAAGAACCTCCGCGTAATCTAAGGCCGCTTCGGGTTTGGTTTGAGCAATATTTGCCTGCAGCGAGCTTATTAGAAATTCCATAACCGCACCAACCTCAGAAGTGTTTTTAAAAAGCCTTGCAAGAGTATAGGAAAGTAGTGCATCTGGCCTTGCGGATGCTTCAAGTTGCTCATAGGTTGCATATAGTTTTCTGATGGCGAGTTCTTTATTTCCCTTTGCAAGCTCAAGCATTCCTCTCCATTTAACAACTTGTGGATCTTCACCGCTGCCAACGATCTGTTCAATTTCGTGCACCACTTGTTCGGCATCTCTTAGCCAGACTGCGGTTTCCGAATCTGATCTCTGCTCACAAGGTTCAAGTATCTGCCCAATATAGCACTTTGCAAGAAAGACACATAATGATACTTTATTTACTCTATTTGCCCAGCTACGTGGACCACCTTTCTCTTGTGCGTCTGGTAGAGTAAGCGCGTTCTTTGCCGTTTCTATTGCTTTATAGACATCTGATTTTTGCCCGTGATAAGAAAACCTGCGATAGTACAAATCGGCCACCACCATTGCGTAAGTCACATTCTTTTTGTCCAATCTAAGTGCCTCTTCAGCTGCTTCAATAGCTTTATCAAGATTTTTATGTAATATAAGGGGGTTTAAATAGAATCGAGAAATTATCGAAAATACTTCCGCACTAGAAGGGAATTTGTCTAAAAGGGATAAGAATTCTGGTTCGAGAGATTGAATTTGCTCCTTGCCACTCCTCCGAGCCATAGTAAGCTTCATTAACAAAAGATTAATATGTGCTTTCGGATTGTCTTCCGCAGTCTTAACCGCTTGCTCTGAATACTCCTTGGCTTGTTCTATAGCTTTGTCTTTTTCCTCAAGGGAACCTCTTGATGCAAGTATATTTGCCTTTGTATAGGCTACCTGCGCCAAATACCAATATACATCAATGTTATCCGGTTCATATTCCTGTGCCTTTTCCAAATCGTCTACCGCTTTAGCAAGCAATTCGTAAGGGTTGGTTACTGCACCCATCCGTGCCAGTTCAAGATTGGCTTGGCCCCTAATTAAATACAGCCATGGACCCAAACGCTGCTTGCCAGACCTTGTTTTCGGCATTCCCAATATTTCCCATTTGGCAATATCTTCCATAAGTATATCTGAATTCTTTACCATCTCTATGAATACCGACGCTTTGTCGCTTACCTCCTGCCAAACTTGATTTACACCGCTATCAGCCATTATGTAGAAGTAGTTCAACTCTCCTAATCGGGCTGCTATATTCTTCGGGTCTATATTGATTATCTGATTCAAACACCCTATCGCGTAACGCCATTGGTCAGCCTCGGTATATTTATCCATTTCGAGGTACAAATCCACAAGTTTGAAAAGGACATCTATTCTGACCGAGTCGGACTTTGCCCGAGCACGCGCCCTATGGTAGCTACGCTCGGCTCTCTGGCACTCTTGCATTTTTATATCTTTGTCTGTCGCCTCATTAACTGCTTTCACCGCTGCATCGCCCTCTATGATGAATTTTTTCGGGTCTCGTGTCTGATGCAGAATTAGCAAGATAAAAATCACCATCACGATGGCAAGAACTGCCGAACCAACAAGTACAACTTTTTTATTTAATCTCTTCCTAGCCATAAATTTTTCCCTTCTCACGGTCCGCCGCGACGAAAACCTGCCCCCACGTCTTCTTGTCGAAGACAAGAGTGGGGGCTGATGATTTATGAGTTTGAGCGCTATTTTGCGTCATACAGTATGGTTCTGATTTTGCGACATATTGCCTGCCCCCGCGTCTCCCGACTCGATGCGGGGCAGCTGGCTGAGCGATAACCCGACAGCCCACCTTCGTCAATGCTACGTCGGGTAAAAATGGGAACTTTCCCAGCCCCAGCGTCTCCCGGCGCGAGGCGGGGCGGCGGGCCAGATGTTCTATATTAGGCTCCCAATTAGGCTCCCACAATGAAAGGGGATATTTTGGCGTCCTATCACCTGTTATAAAACCACCTATATACATCAATTTATTCACCACCGTCCCCCTTTTTCCCTTCGATTTCGCTCAGAACAGGCCAGTCAGGCCAATGCTTTGCCTCCAAAATTGGCAAAATTACGCCTAAAAGTTTCTCTCCTGCTGTAACGGCCTCTTCTTTGTCTGGCATAACAGGATTCTGATTAAAAGCCAATTCAACTTTAGAAAAGTACGAAAATTTGCCAAAAATGTTCTTATTTAGAGTTATTCGGGTATCTTCCCTGCTGCCCATATATTTTCCATTGACCCTAAAAAAGTACAGGACCGGGAATTTGCCTTGGCTCTGCCAAAGATCGGATTTAGTACTGCCAAAGACAAGATATTTTCCCGATATATTCTTTCCTATTTCAAACGTTATGCTATCCGATGCCAATTTTTCATAGCCACCGCCTGTGTAGCATTCTTCGGGTGCATGCACCACCTTATCTGGAAGGTCGTAATAAGTAATAAATAACAGCAGTTTCCGTACGGCACTGTTAGCCGATACTTCGGTATCTTCCAAAACCCATTGAATATAATCTTCCGTACCAAGCATTTTGACTATCTGTTTGTTTCCTATTTCGGTTTTCGATATTACTTTATAAGGGCTTAAACTCTCTTCATCTAAAAAATCCAAAGGTTTTTTCAATGCTAATGGCTCTTTCTCCGGAATTACAATTCCTAATATCGGTTTAATAACCTCACCTCCGGCAAGAACTGCGATGCAAATCAAAAAAGCCGGCTGAAAATAAACTCTTATACCACGTCTCATATCCCGCCTCACTCCACAGGATGCCTTACGGCAGAACTACTATCTTCGGGACTACGCCCAGAAGAACGAATCACAATATCCTCTGAAACTGTCTGGCTTTCTTCGATAAGTAAGCTGGACATAAACCACGCAAGAAAACCATATAAACCAAACGCTAATGGGAGCATAGCCAGCCCAAGCATATCATGATAAATACCCTGTGTGTACTTAGGATGTAACAGCACGTAAATGAACCCTGTTACTGTTACGCGTACAGTGTTGCAGAGTACCGCTATTGGAATTGTGCTGGCTAAAAGGACTATTCGCTGCCATATAGGCCTGTAATGCAAATACGCCATAGCAACACCGAGGGCTAAAAAAGCCATCAACAATCGCATCCCACTGCAGGCTTCAGCCACATTAAGGGGAGGCTCCAAATGCCGGCCCTTATAAAACATATCTATCACAACACCACTGACCGTAGCTTCCATTTGAGGAATCAGGTTCAACAACACAGTTGATACGTCAGCAGCAAGTTTTCTCATCGGCATAGTTACCGCAACATAAAATCTCTGAGGCAATGGTATAGCAAATACCAAAAAACCAATCGGCAGCCAGGTATATCTAACCAAACGCCAGCCACCCAGAAACAATACAGTCGCTCCGAGCGCTGCTATTGCAGAAATTCCGCGAAAGTAACCATATCCAGAGGGGCTAATTATGTTGAAAAAATAAAAACAAATCCAGCAAATCAGAAAAAACAGACCCAGATAGCTTGGCTTCAACTCATTATTTCGAACGGAGTGAAGAAGTTCTTCCTTTTTCTGATTAATGAAGTATAAACTAAAAAGCGGGATTAAAAAACCATGCGACCAGCTGCTGTCCGTAAGCCACCTGCGGACAATACTTCCAATCTCATTGCGGAAAAGATAGTAAAATGCCCCTCCTACTATCAATATCTTAATGTAATTATGCAACCCAAGCTCATGCCAACTTTGCTTTTGCAAGGGCGCACTTAAAACCTCTCTTTCTTTGGTAAAAGAAGAAGCAATTTTGTCCACCATACATGCTACGAACTAAAAGATAAAAAATAAAAGTATAACTGTAGTAACCCACAGTTTTATGTTTTTAGCCTTAAACTATATTTCCATCCATGCTAATTGGGGAATGTCCTTTAAGGTAGTTCCTATCTGCGAGACTACGATAATAAATGAAATCAACCATAGATGGCCCTCGCATTTTGCAAAACATCATACCACGCTGACGCCACTGCTGCTTCCGCAAGCGTACACTGTTTTGCTCTGTTTATCTAGCAGTCGCCACGGCGCCCAGCCAGGGACGAAACAAACTGTCGCACCGTAATTACGTCATTCTACTAAAAGACGCTATCCCAATTCCAAGGCGTTACCGTGTTATACAGTGCTCCAGGGTTTGCATAATAATCTCTGTTAGCGAAGTTACGGTCATAAATAAAGCCAAATCCATAGGTTGCTCTAAACGCATTTCGCAAAACAGCACGCCATATTGACGTAGGGTGCGTTCCAACATTGATTAAATCATTGGGCTTAATAAAGAAGTCAGGCTGTTCGCCACTAGCAATTTTATCCAAATCAACCATCACTATTTCTTCTTTACTCTCGCCGATTCTCCTCACCACCTCACATTTCTTCGGCCAGGCCAATGGCCCTAAACCACCCGCCGCGGCAATAGCCATTTTCAGGGTCAATGGTCGGCCAGTTATATTAATATATCCCTGAAAGTTGACATTACCCATTATACAAAATTCACCGACGATGTCAACAGGAACATGGATACTATCACCGGGTTCTATCACGACATTAAATCGTGGGTCACAGCCAAGCAGCAGTTTACAGAGCGGAACCTTTATAACTCGCGCCCGCGTTTTCCTGGCCCATTCGTAACCTGGTGCCATCAATTCCATAGGTATCTCGGCTTCTTCTCTCGGCTCAAATTCAATAGCTGGCTTTGGGAACTTAGGCTGTACAGGTAGACCGACTTGAACTGGAACCCATTTGCCATCCTGAAATATCCACTCAATACGCCCACCCCCACTTTCATCCATTTGCTCCTCTATTTCTGGTTCGATTGGCTCAAAAATCGGTCCTGTTTTTTCTACTGTAACATCCATTGGTTCTTCTGATATTTCTGGAGTAACTGGTTCACCAAATGATCTAAGTGCTTTTTCTATATCTATCGGTTCATCGAGTGCTTCTGGAGCAAGTTGGTCAGTGTACAATTCTTGTTCGTAATCGATTTCTACTTGCTCTTGCTCGTCCACCCTTTCTTTGCGAGCTCGCTCGGATAAAGTTTTCAATATGTCCTGAATACTTACTTGCTTGTCTGTTCTCTCTGAATCAGCAATCTCTAAGGATGGTTCTGGCATCTGTTGTGATTCTCTCCACTGCGTCTCACGACTGCTTGTCTCTTTATTTTTTTCCGGCCAGACTATATCGGTAACATCTCTACCTGTCGCCAACTCTGCGGAAGCTATAACTACCTTACTTTCAGGCCATTGATTTTTTGCCAGGGGTGTTATTACTTCTGACCAATCTTTTTCCGGTTCGACCATTTTTTCAGGCTCAATAAGCTCTGGCTGAATCATTTCTGGGCTAAAGATTTCCATTTCGCTCATCCCAGGCTCAATAATTTCAAGCTCCATTGGCTCGGCCAATACATTACTGCCCCTGGCAGGACGGCAAACATAAATATAGCTTACGTTAAATTGCGATGGACCACCTGCCATCGCAAGCGCATCGGTCAGCCTAAAATCATATCGCGGAATGTTATACCGACCTGGAGCTGGCACACCATCGCCTAATATTGTAAACATACGCCCTTCAGAGGCTAACAAAGTTACATCAACTGCCGGCTCTTTTAATATACTCGGCGAAAGGATTTGCCTTATCTCCTCCTCAAGTTGTATCTCAGTCGCTCCTCCTGCCTGAATTACACCAACATCCGGTATAGATATCTTTCCAGTCTCGGTAACGACATAAGTGTCAGAAAGTATAGCTCCCTCTTGATACAACTCAAAAATTGATATCCTTACAATGTCACCGGAAGCAAATGTATAATCAGCCACAACTACCTTGGTATCTTCCAGTCCTGGCTCTTCTGCTCCCTCCCAGCATGGTTTGTCTTCCTCAGCTACACCCAGTGTATCCAATATTACATTGACCGCCGGGGTAGGGCGAAACCTTCCGATTTGTGTCGGGTCAAAGAACTTATTACCGCAACCACAAGATAATAAAGACAGAAGTAAAAGGTAAAAAGTACAAAAATGAGTGAATAATGCTCTGCCTTTTTTTTCATTTTTTATGCTTTTCATGGCATTAAAATCCTCAAAAATCACCGAGCCTTCAGAATAGCTCTAAAATGTCAAAAACCCATTTGTTCGATGGAATTTATCGGTTCAATACCTTTGCTGCTTAACTTTTTTTAATTACGATAAAGGCAATATTGCAAAGAAAATAAAAAAGGCTTTTAATACATCTCAAAGAAATACAACGTCTTAACAGCCACACAAAATAAATGGGATAATTGATGGACATAATCATTATTCTGAATCTGACATAACTATTTCTTTATAAAGTAGTTATAAATGCAATCACCATTCCTTGTATATTCGTGCGTTTGCTGCTCATTTATCAAAAAATAACAATTATTTTTTTTTAATTTTTAAGATAGCTGGCTTGATTGATTCTGGTGCTTATTTACGGCCGATAATTATCGCCATACTAATACAGTTAAAATCTCAATTCTTGCAGAAAAAATTGAAAGAAATGCCAATAAAAATTGTTTAATTTGCCGCTAATTCGGTATTATTTTTTTTGCCTAAAATTGCAAATACCAGAATCACTAAAAGTGCTGTTGCTGTTACATGCCCAAGAACAGACACTCCCATTTGATGCATTTGAGTTCCGACTAAAACGTAGATATCAGGGAACATCATGTCAAACAATATTCCTGCCCCAAGAGCACATAACATTACTGTCATTATATATAAAATTGCCGTTCGTCTGCCTAATGACTTCCAGATTGTTGTAAAAGCGGCAGCATTTGTAGCTGGTCCGGTTATTAGAAATACCAGTGCTGCCCCTGGTGTTAGCCCTTTTAAAATTAGCGCTGCTGCTACAGGCACTGAAGCTGTCGCACACACATACACTGGTACACCCAAAAACATCATTACAACCATTGCAAAAGTACCGTTGCCCAACAATCTTGTTGCAAAAAAGTCATCCGGCACGACTGCTGAAATAAATGCAGCAACAACTAATCCCAACAACATCGCTTTGCCGATGTCACGAGGTAACGTTACAAAACCATATTTCAATCCTCTGAAAAATCTGTTCTTGCCATCCGATTCTCCACAACACTCGCCTGTACATTTTGGTCGTGGCTGACTTACTTCATTTGTGCCCTGACTAAAAATATTAACGATACTTCCACCAACAATGCCGGTCATCAGAGCAACTAATGGTCTGAAAATAGCAAAGACAGGACCGAGAAAACTTAAGGTTACAAAGATACTATCGACTCCCGTCTGAGGCGTTGACAGCAAAAATGATATTGTTGAACCTTTGCTTGCTCCATGCTTGTGCAACGACCTCGAAACCGGAATAACACTGCACGAACACAGAGGTAATGGAATTCCAAAAATAGATGCCTTCAATAAGGGCTACACACCCCTGCCGCCAAGATGTCTTTCTACAAAATTCTGTGAAACTAACACAGAAAGAATCCCTGCTACGAAAAAACCTAGTAGCAGATACGGCGACATCCTGACTACCGTATCCCAGAAATCAAAAATAACCTTCTTGAAATATTCAATTATGATGTTGTTTGACATTGTTTATAAAACGACTTTGTAATATAGACCTTGAAAAGAGTTTATAAAATAATTCGGACCGTCTTAATCAACAACGGTCTTCATTTGCTTGTACGTTTGATTTGTTCGGCAGGTTCTACTTGAAATTGATTTCAGCAAGGCGGTTCAGCAAATTGCCCTGGGCATCGGTTCTGGATATCTCAATCTTGGTAGGAACTAAGGTACCTTTCTTGCCAACCACAGTATAGTCATAGCCGCGAACTGATAAGAAGTTTTTCTTGCCGCTATTGCCAAACCAAATTGTATCAACCAGAGAATTTTCTTTGTTTTGATAGAAAACTACCTTAGACCAATATGGCTCCGCAGGTATCAAATCAGGCTGCATATTACTGGCAGACATTGTTCGTTGAATTGGTTCATACCATAATCCTTTTATCTTGACTGGTTTAGGAACTTTGGCAAAAACAAAAGAGCCATCT
>CAZZHL010000033.1:0-12418 GCA_964653945.1 uncultured Pirellulales bacterium | reverse complement strand
TGTGCTTCGGTGCCTGGCCAGTCCCAGGCGGGTCTCGTACATAAGGTTCAGGCCGGGAAAATCCGGGTACGGATGTTCGAGCAAATCGACGATTCGCAGGCTCTGCCGGTTGTGCTCGAATCCGCTGAAATCGTTCATCAAATCGTTTAAGGCCGTTTCGCCGGCGTGGCCGAAGGGAGGATGGCCTAAATCATGTGCCAGACATATTGCCTCGGTCAAACTGACATTTAGCTGAAGCCGGCTTGCGATGGTCCTTCCTATTTGTGCCACTTCGATGCTATGCGTAAGGCGCGTGCGGTAATAATCGTCCAGGCCAGGCATGAAGACCTGCGTTTTGCCTTCCAGGCGCCTGAAGGCGGAACAATGGATTATGCGGTCACGGTCACGCTCAAAGTCCGAGCGGTATGGGTGGGGCTTTTCGCTGAACTTTCTGCCCCGGCTGGACTTTTCATTAACCGCATAACAGGCAAGTTTGTCGGACATATTTGTTATCTCGAGGATGCGTTTATGCGTAGATGAGTTGATGCGTCCACTCATACACACATCTACTCATTGGCTCATCTACTGTTTTATAATCCCGGCAGATTATGTTCTTTACTTATTTGTTTTAACAGCTCAAGAAGCTCGGTCAAACTTTGACCGATGACATCGGTATCGGTGCATACGTTCATAAAGTTGGTATCCCCATCCCATCGAGGCACGATGTGAATGTGCAGGTGGCCGGGCAGGCCTGCTCCGGCGCATCTGCCGAAATTCATCCCGACATTAAAGCCGTGAGGTTTTATCGCTAGTAACAGGGCTTTTTGCGATTCTCTGACTAATTTAATCATCTCCATCAGCTCCTCGTCGGTTGCCTTATTAAGGTCCGGGATATGCCGGGCTGGTGCTATCAGCAGATGGCCGTTGTTGTAGGGATAGCGATTTAGTACCACGATGCTCCTATCTGTTCGCCACAGTACCAGATTTTTGTCGTCATCCTGAGGATTTTCCCGGTTTTGGCAGATGAAGCAATCGCTTTTTTCACTTAGGCCCTGAATATAATTAATCCGCCATGGCGCCCATAGATTCTTACGTTCCAATGTGTAATTACCTCATTTATGGTTATTGGTTACTGGTTATTGGTTCCTCTTTACATTTGCGCAGGTACTTGATATATCCGTTTAGCTTCTTTAAGACGCTATATGCTTCTTCCTTCAGTTTATTTAATCGTTCCAAATCGGCATATTTTTCGTCTATACATACATTGAAGTCATCGATTAACTCTTTGAGTGAACCTCTTGCCTGCCGTAAGAATTGGATGTTTTCCTGGTAATGAAATCTGCCGTGACCTTCAGCGATGCAATTAGTCAAGGAAAGCGAAGCGCGACGCATTTGATTTTGTAAATTGTACTTTTCAAATTCTGGTAGTTCCCTAGCTAAACTATATGCTTTTATTCTTAGCTCTCGTGCAAATTTATATACTTCTAAATCTTCGAAAGTCCTATATTCTGGTCTTCTCTCGCTTCCCATATCCGTTACCAGTTACAAATTACAAATCACCAGTTACCAACTATCTGATAAGCTGCATTTTGAAATTTTGCTTCATAGTTATTATTGGCTTTACATTGAGACCAAAAGGAATAGAGGCCTGTAATTGAACCTCATACTGCTGGTTGCTTTGTTCTATTCGCCCCGCATCGATATTGAACAGCTCCTCGCCCTGGCCCTGCAGTTGAATAATTTTATAGCCCCTGAGGAAACCGAACGTCCCACGCATTTGCATTGAGCCGGAATAAGGCATTGGCGGCCAATTGGCCGAAACCGATTCAGCAGGCGAATAAGAGCTTTTTATAACAGCGAGCCGTCCTTTGTCACTCTGCCGGATTTCATCAAGCGTGTATTCAACCTCTCTTGCTCTTCGCATCACCATCGGCCCGGGAACAGGTAGTTTGGATTTCCAGCTTTGACCGGCTGATACTCCTTCAGTAGCTTTTTCAATGCTGGCAACCGAATTCCATAAGAACCATTGAGTGCTGGAAAAATCGCCAATCATATCAGGTTCTTTAATTCTTCCTCTGCCGGTGCCTGGTAGAAACGCCTTTTCACCAACCTCTTTGATTAACGCAGCTAATTGCGAATAGTCCTCTATTATGCCCGTAGGACCGACGGTAAACGTGAAAGTCTTGCCTCGAAGACTTTCTACAGCATCTCCTCGTGAGCCTTTGCTTCGCTTTGTCCTTACGGATTCGCAGGTTGCCTTGATAGTCGTAAGGCCGAACGGATTTACTTCGATAGGTGTGTATGAAACGACCATTTCCATCGACTCGGATGTTTTTTCGTTGGAGCTTCTACCTCGCTTGGCCTGTTTCTTCTCCGGGTCCCAATCAAGGCTAACATCTCTGCTAGAGGTAAACTTATATCTTAGAGTCTCCCCATCCTGGAAATCTACTGTTAATAATTCTTTTCCTGCTGCTAATAGTTTCTTTTCCTTAGTCAGCAGATTTTCCTGCTCGGCTCTCGGCTCACATCCCGCAAGAACAGCCATAGCAACAGCCAAGAAAATAAATGTTGAGCCTGCCTGCCCTGAGCGTAGTCGAATGGGTCGAACCATTCTCAAATTTACTCCTTTTTATTTGCCACTAAGACACGAAGGCACTAATTTTTTTTAACTTTTATTTTCTTTGTGACTTCGTGGCTATCTTCTTTCTAATCAATTTTTCGGACTTCGTCAGGCTCCGCCCTGACGAGCTCGATGTGGTAGAAATTAATAGCGGTCATCCTCAGCGTAGCAGGCTGGCCCTGGGTTTCCGGCCCGGCAGCCGGGTCCACTGCAATCCATTCCGACTGCAGTTTTTCAAAATACTCTTTGACCTTGCCGGAATTTAAATCCAGCTTTAATTCGCCCGTGTATTCTTCGGTATTGTCGAACATTTTTGAGAAGATGCCCATTGCCTGCTCCTGCTGCTCTCCCGATGTTTCTGCGGATGGAATCGCGCTCATCTGGACTAATGCTATCCGGCGGTTATCCACATCCTCGACTTTCTTCAGCGTGTAGATTCTTTCGTAGGATTTAGAGCCCATCATACCAAAATTAAAGGGTTTTAGATTGTTCCAGTTGTCACCTGGACGTAACTGGTGTTCGCCGGTAACCGGCATAGCCGGGATTGTGTGACGCAGCTTGATTGCCTCTGGTTTAAGCAACATTAAAGCGTCTTTGTTAGCTGAGGAGCCGCCCCGAACACTTGCTTGCGCCTGGTTACAATCGATAATCTTTGAAACTTCACCTTCAGGAGTAATTTCTATGGTATAACTTTGCCCGATTAGCTTATATAAAGAGCTATTTTGGTCTCTTTTTCTGGAGCTGTCGAAGTTCACAGTAATATTGTCTCTGACTCCAGCTAAATACTTCAGCTTATCTATCGTTATCTTTGCAACTGCGTTGCCTTGAGCATCGACACTTTGTATCTGCTGAGTAAAAGTGAGCTCGGCACGATTGCTGGTGGTACCTCCCTTGAACTTGCCGTCATCCAATAAAGCCCCTTCCCCTTTAATATTCCTCTGGGCCTCTGTAGTTACTTTATAGGCTGTTGAATCGCCCTCGGAAAATTTCAATGCCAGCAGGATATCACCCGGGGTTTTCTGCTGTGGCTCGACCTCCGCTCGTTGCTCCTCGGATGACGGAGAACGGACGACCCGGGCTTCGCCTTCGGCTATGCCGTGGCGGGCAGGCGACGGACGTGGTTCTACCTGGACCTTTGCCTCTTCGCCGGAAGGGCGGCAACCCATCGTGAAAGATAATAAACAAACTATGGTAACCAAAAACCGGCTGAAAAATTCGGTATTTCTCATTTTTCAATCTCCATAATTATAAGTGAGCTAAAGTGAACTAAAGTTGAAAGATAATCCATAACTTTAGACACATTGAACCATTCGATGCTACTCTGCCCCCGCTCTCCTGTCAGGGATGGCCAAGTCCATTGCCCCTTAGGGGCTGCGGGGGCTACGAAGCACAAGTTTATAATTATATATCGGCAAATGAAAATGACAAGTGATTTTTTATATTAGCCACAAAGACTCGAAGGCACGAAGATTTGGACAGGATAACAGGATTGATAAAAATATATTAACCGCGGATTAACACTGTTGGTATTAGACACGGATTCCACCTTCGCTAAAGCTTCCGACTTCGCTTGCGCTACGCCGGACAAGTCGCAGGGCAGGCACCACGGGCAGGACGCCAGCCTAAATATTCGTCGCCGTTCCCGTCTTCGTTTCACTACGCCGCGGTAAACCGGCGACGGCTAAACAAACCACGGCGGTGGGGTAAAGACCCCACCCTACGTTATTTTTCTTTGTCTTTTTTTGATTATCGGTTAAAATCAGCCGTGAAGACACGGCCAAGATGGCCGTGCTACCTTTGGAAGCTCGTGTTACATATTGGAGAAACGAATTATGAGAAGCGATACGGTCAAAAAGGGATTTCAGAGGACCCCACACAGGGGTCTGCTTCGAGCCTGCGGTCTTACTGATGCCGACATTGACAAACCATTTATCGGTATTGCCAACAGCTTTTGTGAAATAGTGCCTGGCCACGTTCACTTGAACAAAGTGGCTCAGGTTGTAAAACAAGCCGTCCGCGAGGCCGGCGGAACGCCTTTTGAATTTAATACAATAGCAGTCTGCGACGGCGTTGCCATGGGACATACCGGTATGAAGTATTCACTGGCCTCACGCGAGATTATCGCCGATTCCGTAGAAACTATGGCAAGAGCTCACTGTTTTGACGGCCTTGTCTGCATACCAAACTGTGACAAAATCATCCCGGGAATGCTGATGGCGGCGGTTCGGCTGAACATCCCAACGATTTTTGTATCCGGCGGACCGATGGCTGCCGGAAAAATGAAAGACGGCAGGGCAGTTGACCTTATCAGCATATTCGAAGGCGTTGCGCAATTCAACGCCGGCAAAATCGATGAGGCCCAATTAAAAGAGCTTGAATGTACTGCCTGCCCGGGCGAAGGGAGCTGCTCAGGTATGTTCACCGCCAATTCGATGAACTGTCTTTGCGAGGCGATTGGGATGGCCCTTCCCGGTAATGGTACTATCCTGGCAATTAACCCAGAACGGCAGCAGCTTTATAAAGCAGCAGGTAAGCAGATTATGAAGCTGATTGAGAAAGACATTAAGCCGCTGGATATAATCAATGAAAAATCGCTGGATAATGCCCTTGTTCTGGATATGGCAATGGGCGGCTCAACAAATACCGTCCTGCATACGCTGGCCGTCGCCAGCGAAGCCGGCATCAAATACGGCCTTGAGCGTATAAACGCAATCTCAGCCAAATGCCCAAATATCTGCAAGGTCTCCCCATCAAGCAAGTTCCACATGGAGGACGTCGATGCCGCCGGCGGTATAAGCGCGATACTGAAGGAAATCAGCAAAATTGCCAATCTACTTAATAGTGACTGCCTGACTGTAACCGGTAAAACACTTGGTGAAAATATTGCTAATGCCGAGATAAAAAATCAAGAGGTTATTCATTCTCTTGATAATGCGTACTCAAAGAAGGGTGGGTTGACCATTCTAATAGGTAATCTTGCTCCCAACGGCGGCGTGGTAAAAATAGCGGGAGTCGCTGCTGAAATGCTAACTCATACCGGCCCAGCCGTTATTTTCGAAAGTCAGGAAGATGCCTGCGATGGTATCCTGACCGGCAAGGTAAAACAGGGCGATGTCGTTGTTATCCGTAACGAAGGCCCCAAAGGCGGCCCCGGAATGCAGGAGATGCTCAGCCCCACAAGCTATATTATGGGTGCCGGCCTGGGTGAATCTGTTGCGTTGATTACAGATGGCAGATTCAGCGGTGGAACCCGGGGCGCCTGTATCGGCCATATAAGCCCCGAAGCAGCGGTAGGGGGGCCAATCGGATTATTAAAAGATGGTGACATCATCGAAATCGACATCCCAAATAACAAAGTAAGCGTAAAGCTGTCTGAAAAAGAGTTGGCCGAGCGAAAGAAACAGTGGAAACCGCCAAAGCCGAGAATAACAAAGGGCTACCTTGCCAAGTACGCCTCGATGGCAACCAGCGCCGATACCGGAGCAGTTCTGAAGTGGTAAACATTTGATGATTTAGCGTCACCTATGGTAATCCAACCTTGTAAAGCAGCGTTGATACGAAATGAAAGAGCAAGACTCGCGATAACAACTTGAAGACATCATTCTATATTTATTGTTTCGCCGGGTGCCATTACCGTTACTTCGCATTGAGCCATTTCGGCGAACTGGTCGGCGTCACTTCGGCTGCCTACAATGTCGCCCCAATGATACGGTATGGCTTGTTTCGGTTTTATATGTCCTGTGGCCTCAGCAGCATCTTTGACGTCCATAGTGTAAGTGCCTCCCACAGGCAAAAGTGCAATATCAATATCTTTAAGGGCCTTCATTTCAACCGTCAGGTCGGTATCGCCGGCGTAATAAATCCGCTTTGAACCGGCCTCGATTACAAATCCCACCCAATTATTTGATTTTGGGTGGAACTGCTTGACGGGATTATATGCGGCTATAGCACTTATGCTAATGCCCTCCATTTCGATTTTTTGGCGGGGCTTAATTATCTGGCCATTACCGTACTCTCTAATGACATCAACCGGGGCGATTAGTTTCGTATCAGGGCCTGACACTTTGGCAATGTCCTCAGCAGAATAGTGGTCATAATGACTATGGCTGACAAGGATTATTGTGGCGTCTTTGGGTGAGCCCTTTAATTTCCAGGGGTCGATGTATATAACTGTGTCGTCGTGACGGAGCTTAAAACTTGCATGGCCCAGCCATTGTAAGCTGATACTCATAACTGCCTCCTTTCTCTTCTTTCCGTTGCCTTCATTAGAGCTTTTTCTTTTTGCATCTGCTTATACAATATCAAAGTTCCGCATTTGTTGAAATGAAAAACTATATTTATCCGCCAAAGCGATGGAGGTATCACGGGCTCAGCCCATGGGGCTCCATTATGTAATCAGGCTTGGCCGGCTCTAATATCCGGCAGTAACCAATAAAAAAGCCCCGCCGAAAGGCGGGGCTTCTGGCTTTCACCATTAATGCACACTAAGATTTAACTCAGCATGGGCGCACGTTGGTAGCTTCAGGTCCTTTTCTGCCTTGTGCGACCTCGAACTCTACCGCCTGGTCGTTTTGAAGAGACCGAAATCCCTCTGCCGCAATGTTCGAGTGATGGATAAATAAATCCTCACCGCCATCATCGGGGGTGATAAAACCAAACCCTTTCCTCTCATTGAACCATTTTACTGTACCTTTACTCAACTTTTTTCTCCTTCGGCCTTTTTGGCCTGCGTAAAAATTCCCTCATCTTTTAGCATGAGTATACTTTTGAGGGACTAAAGAATACTCCTTAACACATAACATTATTGCTGGAAATGCTATCAAAGCACTCGCCATTTGTCAACAAAATAATTTGAACGACTTGATACTTGAAGTTCGGGAGCAGAAATTATTCGCATCGGACAATTCACATATTGATATTGATACAGTCTTTACCTTCCTTGCTTGGAAAAACACCAGGAATACGCTAAATGGAATACGCAAGGTTTATAACTTACAGCTTAGTTTTAAGGCAGTCTTTCATAAAGCAGCAGTCGGTGTTAGAGCATTGGCCGTTTGAGCGGCCAAAGCACGGTGTGCAACCCTCTGCTGTCTGGATGGCATGGATAAGCTCCGGCTTTTTCATTTTCCCTGGAGTTATCCCAAGATAGTTTGCCTTTGCTTTGATTTCCGACATACTAACGCTTTTTCGAGCTACTATTGTTGCAGGCATTTTTTGTCTCCTTATATTCGCCTAATTTGGGCTTACGCCCGATTATGGATATCGACATATAACCGCTATAGATTATCTTAATTTTTGTCATATCGCCAATTAATCCAGCTGAATTTCCGCCTTGGCAAGATATCCAGTTACTATATATTCGTTAAATTAAGCCTGAAAATATAAAAAAAGTGCCAAAAAACTTTGGCTTTTATGCCCTTTAGTATTATTGTCTATTTTCTCGGACTTTCGTGACCAATTATTGTATTTAATGGAACGATGGATTTAATTCTCGATATGCTGCTGTAGCGAAAGAATTTGTACGTAAAATTATGATACCGAGTATATTGCTTGTAAATCCGCCGATTTATGACTTTGCTGCGTATGATTTCTGGCTAAAACCCTATGGCCTGCTTAGCATAGCAGGGTATCTGCGCGGAAAAGCCGAATTTACTTTGTTTGATTATCTCGACCGCCTGCACCCTTTTGTTGCGAGGCAGAAAAGGCTCGAATCCGACCAATGGGGCCGAGGCCGGTTCTATTGCGAACAGATACCTAATCCATCCTGTTTAGAAGAGATTCCACGATACTTTAGACGATTTGGTTTACCTCGTAGAATGTTCAGGGATTTTCTGACGCAGCAAAGAAAAGTCGATTTTGTCCTTGCCCAAACCACAATGACTTACTGGTACCAGGGTGTAGTAGAAGTTATTGAGGATGTTCGCGATGCCTTGCCGCAGGCGAAAATTATTCTCGGTGGTAATTACGTAACGCTTTGCAATAATCACGCACAAAAATTAGGAGCGGATTTTTTAGTTCAGGGTGTAAATCTTGAGCCGCTCTGGAAATACCTGGAAATCACGCCGGATAAAAATGAGCCCGCATTATGGGAGGCGTACAAAGAATTGAAAGTCGGTATCTTAAAATTAAGCGAGGGCTGCCCCTTTAGCTGCACTTACTGCTCGGTGCCGAAAGTTTATGGCCGATTCAAAGCAAGGCCTTTGGAGCGTTCTTTAGCGGATGTGGAGCTCTTAGTGAAGCTGGGCGTTAAGAATATTGCCTTTTACGATGACGCTTTGCTATTTGAGGCAGACAAAGTGCTTGTGCCGTTTTTGAATGAGGTTATAAGGCGTAATATAAGAGTTAACTTTCACTGCCCGAATGCTCTTAACGCACGTTTTGTCACAAAAGAGTCGGCAGAACTTATGGTACGAGCTGACTTTAAGATGTTCTATCTTGGTTTTGAGAGCGCATCTTCTGCCTGGCAAAGGCGTACCGGCTCAAAAGTTTTCTGCGATGAGCTTTCACAGGCCGTCAAGTATCTTACTGCTGCAGGAGCCGAGCCGCAAAATATCACAGCTTATCAAATCCTCGGTCATCCACACGGTGACATTCAGGAATTGGAAGAATCGATGCGTTTTGTAAATGAGCTGGGTGTTCGCGGGATGTTAGCGGATTTTTCACCGATTCCGTCAACGCCCGACGGTGAGTTTTGCCGAAAGTGGGTGGATATGGATGAGCCGCTGTTTCATAATAAGACCGCCTTTCCAATTATCCTTCTGGGCTTAGATGCAACAAACCGCCTAAAAGACCTCCAGCGGCGACTGAACAGAAAGCTGCCTTCAGAAGCAACAGATTAACGGCGGAATGAACGGTCTTTCGGACTTTCGAACACGGTTTATGACAGGGCAATTAGTCCTACTTTCTTATTGATTTTCTTGGTTATTTCCATTGCCCACAGTGGAAAAGAGGAGATGCCGACTGCCAGAAGCCAATCAAGTACTACCAGCGGTTCGGTCTTAAATACTGTCTGGAAGAACGGCACATAAACCACCATCATCTGTAACAAAAATGATATTCCTGTTGCAAGAACCAGACTTTTATTGGTAAATATCCCTATCTTAAATAAAGACCTGGTTGCACTGCGACAGTTAAATGCGTGGAACAACTGGCTGCAAGCAAGTACCACAAAGGCGGCTGTTCTTGCACGTTCTATACTCCCTTTTTCCACAAAAAGAACGAAGCTAAAAGCCAGAAGACTGCATACGGCGATGAAAGAGCCCTGAGCCAGCAACAAGAACACTCTTTGTTTGGTAATCATACCTTCGTTGGGGTCTCGCGGGGGTCGCTTCATTATATCAGATTCTTTTGGGTCAACCCCCAGGGCAAGCGCGGGTAAGCCATCGGTTACCAGATTAACCCAGAGTATTTGAATGGGAAGTAAAGGAAGGGGCAGGCCTATCAGAGAAGAAACAAACATGACCAGAACCTCACCGGTATTACAAGAGAGCAAATAATGAATAAACTTTTTTATGTTATCGTATATTCCTCTTCCTTCTTCGACCGCTGCTACAATAGAGGCAAAGTTGTCGTCTGTAATGACCATATCTGAGACTTCTTTCGTAACATCAGTACCGGTTATTCCCATTGCCACGCCGATGTCGGCTTCTTTCAATGCGGGAGCGTCATTTACACCGTCGCCGGTCATTGCAACGACCTCATTATGTTTACGCCAGGCGCGCACAATTCTTAGCTTATGCTCCGGTGAAACGCGGGCGTAAACAGGGGTATTCTTTACCTGGTTTTTAAGCTCCTCGTCATCCATCTTATCCAATTCTTCTCCGGTCAGGGCCAGGGAATCCTTTTTGAAGAAACCAAGCTGTCCGGCGATAGCCACTGCTGTATTTTTGTGGTCACCTGTAATCATTACTGTTTTGATGCCGGCGGTGTCGCACTTACGCATTACATCTTTGGCTTCTTCTCTCGGTGGGTCGGTCATAGCGAAGAGCCCGACAAAAATCAGGTTCTTCTCGACCAAAGCCGCCTGCTGTTTGTCAGGAATCTTATCCAAATGTCTGTATCCGACCGCTAAAACCCGCATCCCGCTGGAGGCCAATTCGTCATTTACCGAAAGTATCTTCTTTTTATCGAGCGAGTCTAACGTTTTGACGGTGCCGTCTTGTTCGAGTTCCGTGCAATCATCCAGGAACACATCAGGAGCACCCTTAACAAAGGCGGTTAGCTTGCCATCGTTTTTCCGGATGATGGTCATCTTTTTTCTTTCGGAGTCAAAGGGAATCTCGTCCTGGAAGACCCACTGTTTCTCCAGCTCGTTTTTCCACAGGCCGAATTTGGCTGAGGAGGTCAGAATCGCTGCTTCGGTAGGGTCACCTGATATTTTATAACCACTGTCGCTTTTTTCTAAATGAGCCCCGTTACACAGAACGCCGCAAAGCAGACTTTTATTTAAATCCGGATACTCATCTGGATTGACAGGTTTGTCATTGAGCAGAAACTCTCCTGTGGGTTCGTATCCGATGCCGGTTACCTTAAATAGTTCTCCGCCGGCAAAAATCATCTGCACGGTCATTTCATTTTTAGTTAAGGTGCCGGTCTTATCCGAGCATATAACGGTTGTGCAGCCGAGCGTTTCGACCGAAGGGAGTTTTCTTATAAGCGCATGTCGCCTGACCATTCTTTTAACACCCAAAGCCAGGGCGATGGTAACGACCGCTGGTAGCCCTTCAGGTATGGCAGCAACGGCCAAACTGACGGCTGTAAGAAATACATCGATAATTTTTCCGCCCCGCAGCCATCCCAGCACAAATATTGCCGCTACCAGAACAAAACACAAATATACAATCCATTTTCCGAACTGCTCCAGCTTTTTCTGCAAAGGCGTGGTCTCCCGTTTAATTTCCTGGACCATCTCTGCAATCCTGCCGAGTTCGGTGTGCATGCCGGTTTCAACTACGAGGGCTTGTGCTTTTCCGGAGGAAACCGATGTTCCCATATAGACAATGTTTACCCTGTCGGCCAGAGGGACCTGCTTTTCCTTCAGCGCAAATGTGGTTTTTGCAACAGGGGTGGATTCTCCGGTAAGACTTGCTTCCTGGACAGTGAAGTTAGAGGTAAGCCAGACGAGCCGGCTGTCAGCGGGAATATTATCGCCGGCCTCCAATTCAATGACATCTCCGGGAACCAGGTCTGAAGAAGGGATAATATTGTGTTGGCCATCGCGAATGACCCTAGATGTGGGGCTGGATAGATTTCGCAAAGCAGCGAGGGATTTTTCTGCACGGTATTCCTGAATGAAGCCCAGGATGGCATTTAAAATCACAATTGCGATTATGGCCAGCGCATCAGTCCATTCTTGCAAAAGACCTGAGACCAATGCCGCAGCAATAAGCACCCAGATAATAAAATCCCGGAACTGCCCAGCGAAAATGCTTAGAGGCGATGGGCCTTTTTTCTCTTTTAATTGATTGGGACCATATTTTTCTAATCTGGTTGCGGCCTGGTCATCGGTAAGTCCGGAAGATAAATCGCTATCGAGCGAGCCAACCGCTTCTTCGATATCTAACTGCCACCAGGTATTCATTGGTCCTTCCTTATATTTGAGCACGCTGGTACATTTTAGCAGATAAATATAACAACTTTTCGCGATGAAGGGAATAAGCTTTTGATATGACCCTAAGAGAATTTATCCTCGGCTGTGCGGAATTAGCAACAATCCCAACAGCATCGTGGCCTTTATGAGATAAACCGCCTAAAAGACCTCCAGCGAAAGCTAAATCGCAACCTACCAAAACAACAGCCGAGTTGATTTTTAACCACCAA
>CAZZHL010000032.1:0-12539 GCA_964653945.1 uncultured Pirellulales bacterium | reverse complement strand
TGATAAAACTGAAAAACAAATCCCACCATTTTATTGCGGAATCTGTTTAGCTCACCGCTGCTGTACCGGCTTAGTTGCCTGCCTTCAAAACTAACGGCGCCTTTATCGGGCCTGTCCAGCGCTCCTAATATGTGCAGCAGCGTACTTTTGCCGCTGCCCGAAGTCCCGACTATTGCCACAAATTCGCCTTGCTTTACAGCCAAATCGACACCTTTGAGCACCTTGACCTTTGTCGCACCCATCCGATAAGATTTATAAATCCCATCAGCTTTTAATATTGGCTTGTCGTTGCTCATATAATCATCAATCATTTTTAGCCACCAAGACACAAAGGCACTAATTTTTTTAACTTTTAATTTCTTTGTGTCTTCGTGGCTATTATTCTCTTATAGCTGGCTGACCTGTAAGGTTTCCACCGGCTTCAATTTTGCTGCCTGCCAAGTCGGTATTAACGCACCAGCCATGCACGCAACAATCGCCGAAAGAATAATTACCATTAAAATCTTAAATTCAACCTGATTTGGAATGTCACCTATAGCATAAATTGCCCTGTCCCACAATTGAAATCCAAAGTGCTCGAAAAGCCAGTTTTCTATCTGGTTTATATGCACCAGGAATCGCCACCCGCCCACAGCACCTATGGCGGAACCCAAAAGCCCTACTAAAAAGGCAAAGCCCAAAAATAATTGGACTATATTAGTATTCGCAACGCCTATGCTTTTCAATATACCTATGTCCTTGCTCTTATGGCTGATAATCATATAAAAAACCACAAAGACAATAAAGACGGTCGTAATTCCTACAAGGCCAAACATTGCCGTCATCAGTGTTTGCTCCTTTTCCATTGGTGCGATAACTGCACGTCTATAGCTTTTCCAGCTTTGCACGGTTACCGCGTCCAGCAAGTTTGCCTGTTTTTCATCACTCTTTTCCTGCTTGAATCTCTGCCACAGTAAAGCAACTTTTTCGCACCCGGCGTTCAATTTGACGTTTGGCTTGAACTTGATATAAATGGCATTTGCTCGTTTGGCAGGCCCTGCCATGCCGCAAAGTAACTGTACCTGTTCAAATGGCAAATACACTATTGAATTATCCACTCTGGCCAAGCCACTCTGCGAAGTGTCGTTGTAATAGAAGGTTTGCGTATTGACCAGCCCCGTTCCTGCTTTGGCCAGAGCACCTTTGGCAGTTAGCGGAAAACAGGTTACTGCAATAGCTATATCAGCCTCGGCTGGACTGAAACCATAAGTGTATCTGCCTTGTTCATCTCGTTCCAACGCCAGGTCGATTCCTAACACGCAACTCATGTAATTTGGGTCTTTGACCTGCCCCCGTGTCTCTCGACGCGAGTCGGGGCGGCGGGCCGGCTCAAAAACATTCGACACATCGTCTTTATGGTAATGCAGCGTTTGGGCGAAGCCGGTTGTCTGGCTGTGCCTGACCGGGTCGATGCCCATAATCTCAACGCCGTAGTTTTCATCCGCGCCTTTGCGGGTTATCAAAGCGTAGCTTTTTATCACAGGCGATATACCATCAATAAAAGCTCCCGCCTTCGCGTAGCCCGCTTCGGCGGGCGAAGGAAGGTCTCTTGATAGTATTTCCATAAAATCTTCATAGTACACAAAGCCCACCAGTGATTCTGTGCCGACGACGCAATCTCCCACAAAGCTATGATTTTTCTGCCTAAAGTCGGACACAAGTCCCGTCAGAACTGTCATCACAACGACAACGATAAACACGCATAGCGCAACCGCCAACACCGCAAAATACGTTATCCGTCGTTTTATCAAATACCTGATTGCAAGAATAATCTTATACATAGAAAACTAATTGCATTTTACGTCTTATTCATACCGCAGAATCTCGACTGGCCTTGTTCTTGCTGCGACAATCGCTGGTATTAATGCACCGATAGCTGCGGCTGCAACTGCGAACAACACAATCCACAAGGCCCAGGGCCAATTAATTTCGTTCGGTATCCGGCTAAACATATATACGCTGCTTTTCCAAAGCTTCAATCCGAATATTATCCTTATCCACTGCTCCATCGCATTTATATTTTTTGTAAAGATATATCCCAAGACAGCTCCAATTCCTGAGCCGACCAAGCCGACAAAAGCACCGAATCCAACGAAAATAAAAGTCACTGAACTGCTTGTCGCCCCGCAGCTTTTTATTATCGCGATGTCCCTTCGCCGTGTTATCACAATCATATAAAATATGCAGAATATCAACACAATCACGCTAAAACTTACAACGCCAAATATCACCAGCAAAACGCCCATTTGCTGTAATAGCGCTGCGATAAATTTGCTTTGCATCTGCTGGGCTGTTTGGATATCGGTGTATCTTATAAGATGTGGGGCCCATTGGAGCTCCTCTGCTGCAAAAACTTCCCATACACCTCGAATCTGTGTCAGTGCTGCCTCTGTATCGGTACCGCTTACAAGTTTAATTTGAATTTGGTCGGCGACCGGCTCGTTTTCGTTTGGAAAGATTTTTTTTTGCAATTCTTCTATTGGCAGATATACGAATCTCTTATCAAGGTCATAGACCCCTGTGAAAACGACATCGGCAATTACAAAGCTTATCGTTCTTCTTTTAAAGTCAGCAGTTGGATGTCCTCTGTCCTCTGACACCGTTCCTGTTGTAATAACAGCTTGTTGGCCGATTATCTGGTCAATAGTGTGAAAATCGTATTCATCAGTCTTTTCATTCGGCTCAGTTATAATTGCGATTCCTGTGTACCCCCCGATACGAGAATTTCGACTTTCGATTTTCGAATTTTGAATTTCAAAAGTTGGTTCACCCGGCAGATTCTTTTGCTTGAGCAGGGATTGCTTATAGCCGGTTACCTTTGCTCGTCGTGCCGGCTCAATCCCCCAAATTTGAACTGCACGAACTTTGCCTTTGCCTAAGTGCAGCAGGCCTTCAGCTGATAGTATCGCGGTTGCTGCCTTTACAGCACTTGTTTGCTCAAGGCGTTCGATAAATAGCGGATATTTCGCAAATTTAATCGGTGCCGTGAGAACAACATCACCCATTGCATCGGCTGCGGCTTTTTCAAACGCATGGATGTAGCTGGTGAACAAAC
The DNA here is from genome assembly GCA_964653945.1 of uncultured Pirellulales bacterium. Taxonomy (GTDB): domain Bacteria; phylum Planctomycetota; class Phycisphaerae; order Sedimentisphaerales; family Anaerobacaceae; genus CAZBWE01. Next base: position 9,445 of record CAZZHL010000032.1, on the reverse strand, counting down.
TCGCAACAGCTATCAATAAAGACACAGACAGCGCAACTGCGGTAATACTTAAAAAAGCAATCTTTTTCTTATGCAGGTATCGCAGCCATAAAAATAGTTTCAGCATTGCAGGTTCAATCTCTCTTTTTGCTACAAAGGCACTAAGTTTTTTTATTTATAATTTCTTTGTAATCTTGTGTCTTCGTGGCTAAATAGGCTTCAGAAGTGGAAACAGCACTACGTCCCGGATACTTGTAACGCCGGTCAGGACCATTATTAACCTGTCGATTCCAATCCCCAGTCCTCCTGCCGGCGGCATACCGTATTTCAAGGCTGTTATATAATCAGTGTCCATTTTTGTTAGCGACTCTTCCTGGCCGCGCAGCTGAGTAAGAAAATTTTCATATTGCTCAGCAGGGTCATTTAGCTCGGTATAAGCATTGGCCAGTTCCATCCCCGCTATAAACAATTCGAACCGCTCGGCGAATGCGGGCTCGTCTTTCCTGCGCTTGGCTAACGGGCACAGTGCCGCAGGATAATCAATCACAAACGTAGGATTCACGAGATTATCCTCGACGGTGGTCTCAAAAACTTCGTTAATAACCACCACATCGTCTATATCCGCATGTTCAATGTTTAACTGTTGTGCCTTTTTCCTTATAGCTTTTATATCATCAATATCACAACCGCTATATTCTTTTAAGAGGTCGGCATATTGTGCCCTTCGCCAGGGCCGGGTATAGTCAATCGAAGCTTGGCCAAGTTGGATTTGCTTGCCTGGGCAGTGCTTGTCCACACACTCAGAAAAAATCTCCTCGGTCAAATCCATCATTATATTATAATCTGCGTAGGCCTGATATACTTCGAGCATCGTAAACTCCGGGTTGTGTTGACGGCTGAGCCCTTCATTGCGGAAATTTCGGTTTATCTCAAAAACCTTTTCCATGCCTCCGACCAGCAGCCGCTTTAGGAAAAGTTCCGGTGAAATCCGCAGAAACAAATCCAAATCCAGACTGTTATGGTGTGTAACAAACGGTTTTGCCGCAGCCCCGCCGGCTATCGTTTGCATCATCGGCGTCTCAACCTCCAGAAAGCCTCGCGATTTGAGAAATTCACGAATCGTGGCAATAATAGCACTTCGCTGCTTAAACCGTTCCATCACCTCAGGATTGGCCCATAAATCTACGAACCTGTGCCGATAGCGCAGGTCAATATCTGCAAGGCCGTGAAATTTCTCCGGCGGCTGGCACAGACATTTGCTAAGAAGAGAAAGATTGTCAGCCCATATAGTAATCTCGCCCGTTTTCGTCTTACCTAATTGGCCGGCGGCACCGATTATATCACCAAGCTCGAGCAGTTTAACCAGCGGCCATCCTGATGCCTCCTGACCCAGAAGTTGTTTGCTCAAGCCGATTTGTATTGTTCCGCTGCGGTCTCGCAGGGTAATAAAAATGAGTTTGCCGATGTCTCTCAACAGAACGATTCTGCCGGCACATTTAGCTCTTTGCGTCTCATCACCTTCGGTAAATCTGCCCTTGATGTCCTCGGCTGCTTCTGCGTCATCAAATCTCGCTCCATAAGGGTCAATACCCAAATCCCTGATTTGCTTTAGCTTCTCCTGTCTCTGAAGTTCAAGCCGGCTTTGCTGTTCTTGAGGGAGGGAGGAATCTCTTTCTCGTCTGGGCGAAGGCCCAGCCGGAGTCCCGATTGTATCTTTTGTGTTTGCCAAGTCAGCGTACCTCTAAGGCCAAAAGTCAGCCGGCTCGTGCCAGTTCCTGAGCTTTCGCCTCAATCAATTTGCATTTAATCACTAAAAGCCCAATCGCCAATTGTGGGTCGGCAGCCAGGGCTTCTTCTATTGTGTATTTTTTGAGCTCGCCCTTTGAGTTGTCATGGCCGGCTTTGACCAATACGTCGTTGTCCCGTTGCACCTCGAGCATTTTTTTAAGCTCGGTGCTTATTAATTTAACCTCAATATTTGGTCCAACGCCCCAGTCTTTTCTTCCCTGTTTTTCCATCGCATCCTTGCTTTCGACTCTCTGTCCGGAAGGTAAATGGTAATACGCCATCGTATATTTCAGCTGGGCATTCCCAGTTGGCAAGTATTTTATTCCCTGTACGCTGCCTTTACCATGAGTTCTCCCGCCTACTAAAATCGCCCGTTTATGTTTAGCGTCGGCCAATGCTCCCGCCACTATCTCAGAAGCACTTGCCGAGCTGGAATTTGTTAGTATAACAAGCGGATAATCCGGATGTGTATCTCTCTTATGCGCTGCCTCAAAAACTAATCCTCTGCCAAACCCTCGCTCTGTTCTGACTATCAAACCTTCTTTGATAAATTTGTCGGTTACCGCAACTGCGCTATCTAAAAGCCCGCCTGAATTGAATCGTAAGTCCAGAATCAATCCCTTTAAGCCTTCCGCCTGGGTTCCCTTTTTACCATCTTTTTGCAAAATGAGGTTCCCTTCGAGCCCGCGTAATAGTTTTTCTAAATCTGTAGAAGATTTCTCTGAGAAACTGGTGAGCCGAAGATAGCCGATTTTGTTCTGTTCATCAATTATATACCGCCATTTGCCTTTTTCGGTTCTTTGCCAGCCACGTACGGTTGGAACGGTTATCCTGGCTCTGGTTATGGTAATATCCCTGGTTTTCTCTTCGCCGGGCCGTCTTATCGTCAACGTTACTTTGGTACCCTTCGGGCCGGTAATCTTGTGAACTGCACAGGTTAGAGTCATATCTTTTGTTTGGACCCCATCCACCTTCTCAATCACATCACCTGCATCAAGATTAGAGTTGTAGGCCGGTGTATCAGGCAGCAAACTTGCTACCGTCAAAAGCCCTTTTTGTTTCGTAATCTCTATGCCAATACCTGTAAACTCATTAGTCATCGTCTTCTGAAAATCCTGCATCTGCCTTGGCCAAACTATAACTGTATAAGGGTCGAGTGTGGATAGCGATGCTTCGGCAAAGTGCGCAATCAATACCGGCTGAGGTAATTCAATAGTTGTTGCATTAATTGCCAGAACCTTTTCAAAAACATCTACAAATTCGTCAACACCGAATCCTGTAGGTGATTGTTCAACTTCGGCCAAAACTGTTGTCAGGGCTGCTGACCAGGCCGATGCGGCCTCCGGCCGGAAAAATTGCCCCATATTAAAGGTGCTTCCATTGTCTTCGTTTTGCTCTTCCTGGCTCGGCAAAACCGAGGCAGTCAGTGAGGTCGAATTTTGAATTTTTCCTGTTACCTCACCCAGCAACTGGCATTGCTTGATAGCTTTAGTTGCCATTTGCTTGTAATCAATAATGTCAATATAATTAGCTTTCAACGCAGCGAGCGCCCAGAGAAATATATCTTTAGTTACTCCCCCGAAACGCTCCTCACTGGTCTCGCAGGGACTATCCTGAAAAGATGCTGCAATGCTGGCTTTCTCCAGAAGTTTTTCGGTGTAATCTGAATACTGATTATTGTCCGGTTCGATGGTTTGCAGCCAGCTATAGCAGTTTATATATGCATCGAGCCACTTGCCTTGCGACTCGTATTCGGCGGTTTTGTCTATTGCTTTTTGCAAAGCTTGTTTAACATACGGTCTGGATAAAAGTTCTTCTTTCTGTTTCTCATCTGCAAGCTCGCATGCCCTGGCGATAACTGATAGCACATCAGAGATATTATTTGCATCGTTTACATCCCCTACGTTGTTGACATCTATTCCTTCAGCTTGGCTTAGGATGGGCTTGACCTGGAACTTTTCCAGCTCAGCTAACCTCTCCTTGTACTCGGCATCCCGAACCGATTGTCGTCGTTGACTTATGGCCTTGTATTCGGCGATGATTTCTGCCAACTGACCAAGCTGGGGATGCTGCTTCTTATTGGATTTTTTTATCAGTGTATCAGCAGCGTCAAATTTACCCTGATAAATCAATCCGCAAATTTTTTCAAATGCATTTGGCTCAGCTAATTCCGCCTTGGCTGGCCCCTGCGTCTCCTGACGCACGTCGGGGCGGCGGGGAATCTCAATTAAATTAGGTTCCGCTGGCTTGACCTTCGGAGCTTCAATAATCTCTACTGGCTTGACCTTCGGAGCTTCAATAATCTCCACTGGCTTGGCCTTCGGAACTTCAATAATTTCCGCTGGCTCAGCTTTTGGAATTTCAACGGGTACCGGATGAGGTTGCACTTGGCAGCCAGCCAGGAAAAAGACAAACACTGCCAGCCAGGTTAAGCTGACCTTAAAAGGTAAAAAGTCAAAGCCAAAGGTGCAGCATTTATAGATTTTGTGCTTTAAGCGATTGTTTTGCATTTTTATTTAGAATCCTTTGTTTTTATCACATACACTCTGATGCTTTTCCTGCACAGCCTAAAACATGCAGCTTGTGTTTTACCATATCTTTAATGGCCTCTCTGCCGGGCCCGAGGTATTTACGAGGGTCAAACTCGCTGGGTTTTTCGGCAAAGACCTGCCGGATTTTAGCTGTCAGCGCCAGCCGCAAATCAGTGTCTATATTGACCTTGCAGATTGCCATCTTTGCTGCCTTGCTGATGGACTCTTCCGGCACTCCCATTGCATTCGGCATATCGCCGCCGTATTTGTTAATAAGGTCGACAAATTCCTTCAACACACTGCTTGAGCCGTGCATGACCAGCGGAAATCCGGGCAGTTTGTCAGCAATCTCTTGTATCACGTCAAAAGCCAGCTTCGGTTCGGTCTTAAACTTGTATGCACCGTGACTGGTCCCGCAGGCAACCGCCAGCGAATCGCAGCCGCTTTTCTCAACGAACTCTATCGCCTGTTCCGGGTCTGTTAGGTGCTTTCTGACATCCTCAACTCCAACGACATCTTCTTCAATGCCGCCTAACCGGCCCAATTCAGCTTCGACAACGACATTCCGAGCGTGGGCATATTCGACTACTTTCTTGGCAACTGCAATGTTCTCTTCAAACGGGAGTTTCGAGGCATCTACCATTACCGAAGTAAAGCCGTCGTCCACGAATTGTTTGCAGGTCTCAAAAGTATCTCCGTGGTCTAAATGTGTTACGACAGGAATGTCAGGATTTTCCTTGACCACCACGTTGATAATCGCCAGGAGGTAGCTGATTTTCGCGTATTCACGTGCGCCTCTGGATACCTGCAGGATAAGTGGGGCTTTTTCCTCAGCTACTGCTTCGATAATCCCTTGTGTGATTTCCATGTTGTTTACATTGAATGCACCGACTGCATAGCCATTCTTGTAAGCCATCTCGAACATTTTTTTTGTATCAACCAACGCCATAATACTCTCCTTAAATTTCTCAAATTTACCCGCCTGCGGCGGACTTGTCCGCCAGACGTACGGCGGATTTACGTTAAACAAAAAGACTGTTTGGTCACCTGCCAGAGCTACGGCAAGGCCTACGCCTTGACGAGCACCTGTGCTGCTACGGGTGTGGGCAGGCTCTTATACAATAATTATTTGTTAATAGCCACCGGGGCCGGCTATGTTCATATATTTTCTTGCCCCAAACGCCATCTCCGGCACTCCCTGTGGCCATATAGTAAATACGATTGCGTGGTTTTTCATCGACTCATCTGCACTATACGTCAGCGCCCAGTACATCCTGTGATACCGCCGCATAAGCGTTATGTCACTTCGTACGTTGGCATTATACTCGAAATCATATTGCTGCGAGAAAATCAGCGTGTATCGCGGGTCGAGTGCATAGGTGGCTGCAAAAGTAAACATATTTGAGCCCTTCTCGCCAAGGTTATTATTAAACCGCCTTAAATATCTACTACCTATATAATAACTCAAATTAGGCCAGCGTAGGCGTGAGAAACCGACATTAAATTGCTGCACGACGCCGCTTTGCATATCATAATTCATATCACTCAACAGCGCAGTAGTGTCGCTCAGATGCCAGATGTAGTCTGCACTGAAGTAGTTCCGGCTCGGCCCGAATGTATTGCTGCTGCGTCTGTCTTGTTGCGGCGGCGACGTATCGAATCGATTAATTATCGGGATAAACGGTTTATTCCAGATGAACCGGTCCGGTCCTGCGCTCGTATTGCCCGGGTCACTCACCCATGTAAAGTCTGTATCCAGCCGCATCCAGTTAACTGTCCGCTGGTTTTCAGCAGTGCCCCTCTTGGTTTGCAGCCGCTGAGAAATACCTACGTTCAGTATATCACGCTGTTCAAGAACCGGGTCGCTCTCAAAAAAACCAACAGCCGTTACGTGTGGGCTTACTATATGCCGTAACTGGTTCAAATCCCAGAGCTGTGATTTGACATCAGAAAAAACCTTCCAGTATGATTGCGGTGATATACGAACGCCACCTTCGCCGGACCATCCCTGAATTTTGCTGCTTGTGGGCGAACCGTCAATATTCGTATAGAAGCCCATGCCGTCGTCAAATGCCGTCGTTCCAGCCACAAAAGATACCACTTTTGTCTTGCCAATCGTCACAGGTATGTCAACCTCGATTCTTTCAAACATAAACGTAAAAAACTCCTCCGACAGCGAAGTGGATGAGCCATAACGCTGGCGTAATCGGCTAACCTGTTCGTCAACATAGAATGTCAACTTATCGTCAAGAAACGACTGGCCTGTCCAGTGAAACTCTGCGCTGGGCAGCTCTTCCAGCATATTGACAAAATCATTCATTCGGACCTTGCCCAGGAAGGAAAGGCCCCAATTATCCTCTATGCGTTTCAAATGAACTATCGTCTCCTGCTCCTTGCCGACATTAAACTCGCTGCGATAATACTGTTCTATAAAGTTCTCATCGGACGCATAGCTAATCTCGGTAGTAAGCTGCCAGTTGTAAGGCAGAAAATGCCTGTGTCGCCATAGCAGCCGGCCGCGAAGCTCTTGTGGCGGTTCAAGGTTTCTCCTCGTATAGTACCTGCCAAGGTCATCATCGCCGGTATCGTTTATAACATACCCCATCAGCTTGCCGAAGTAATTCTCTTTTGCATAATCAATTTCAACGCCTGTACCGACACCGCGTTTGCCGTAATAGTCCAGCGCGTAAGTACTTTCTGTACCCTGCGGCTCTCGCAATCCCAATAGTCTCGCTAAAAACCACCGTGTTTCCACCGAAGAACCCCAGGTATTGTCATAACTTGTTTGTATGCTTTTGAGTGGAATGTCAGGCCTCTGCAAATTAGCACGCATATACGGCCAATAGAAAATCGTTTTATCGTGCATCTTCAAACGCACTTTGCGCATTTCAACGTCGTAAAGATTGTCGGCTTGCCACGGCGGGCCGCCTTGTTGCTTGTCAGCACTGGTCATATCAGTGATAGTTACCTCTGAGGCGTTAAGCGAAATCTGTGGCAGATAAAATTCGCTGGTTGTCAAGGTGATATTATCGGCAGCAAACTTATTTTCTGCCAATTGCCTCAACTTTGCTGCCTTGACATAAATCGGAATACATCTTGACGCATCGAAATTCCTCATCACCGCTTTTATTGCAAGCGCCTTTTGTCTATCAAAATCGTAATATAGCTCATCAGCCCGTATCGTGCGCTGCCCTTCCGTCATCACAACGTTGCCGGATAGATAAATCGCGCTTACAGCACCTTTAGCCAAAATATCTTGTGCACTTGCCCCAGGTCCCTGGCCGGAATAAAATATAACCGCGTTATCAGATTGTAATTCTAATAAGCCGCCACTTTCATCCCTTTTTTGCCACAGATAGAACCTGCCTATCACAGTCCCAATTCCTTTTTCCTCGTCCCACTCTACCTGCGGCGAAACTTCACCCAAAGGGGCTATATTAACCGGATACCCGATGCGAATTTTCTTCTCTTCCGGTTTAACCGGCCTTACTATTGCTATTGCTTTCTCCTCTATTTTTTTCTCTATCACAGGCGGAAGTTCAGGCGCCACTATCTTGTCTTCAGCTTGTCCGGGCGGGACAAACTTCGCCTTAATTCCGATTGCTCGACATGCTTCGACGGCCTTTGTGTAAAGCTCTCCGTAAGGAGTCCCTGGGACTAATTCGCGAGGGTCAGCAACATCTCTTTTGTCCGCGGTCACGAATATCTCACCGCCGACCTCAAACCGAATTATCATTGTCTGGCCTTCCTCAAGGACCGTTTGGCTTAAATCAGTGGTCCTGGCACCTTTGGCTTTTTGAAACTGAAGATTACCATGTAAATATGCTGTTGTTTTGTAATCAATACGGACGCGGTCGCGATATTTGATTGCTACACTTTCCAACCACACGACTGCACTATCACTGGAAAATTTATTGGCCCCGATTGACATTGAAAATTTGTCCCGAAAAACAAGGGTATGTTCGCCGGTGCTTAATTGATAGTTTATAAGCTCTTTTGCTGCCAGGTGCAGGTCCTGGCCAACGAATGCCTCGCCTCGCACCAATTGTGGTGCGGGGTTGTCGATAGCTGACGCCCCAGCTTCGCCGTAGCACGGCAGCAAAATCAGAATAAACAGAATAAATAGTGTTTTATTTAGCATCCTTACTAACTTGTCTGGGCATAGACTCAGACATAGTCCCGACCAGCCCCAATTCCTTGTCTTACGACGGGGCACTACGAATTATAGCCCATTGTCTTGGTAAATCCAGCAAAAACCGCATTTAGTTGTAAGTATTTAACGGTTAGTTTGTCGTACCTTGTCAGGCGAGCCCCTTCTTGCTTTCGCACCCGTGCCTGCGGCTACCCGACGGGTGCAGGCAAGAAAGCAGGGGACGAGCCACCATCAACCCACAGGTTGTCATTCGCTGAATAGAATATTCAAAGCAGCCTATAAAAAACGAGAAAACCGGCAAAAACTGCCAAATATTGCAATCAAGAGCGGCCTAAACTTGTCTGATGATAGTTAAGATTTAGCTTTTGCTTGGTCTAAGTTGTGCCGATATTGTGCCGATATAAAGTTATTAGTGATAAGTGATAATCGAAAGAATTAGCCAATAATCGTTAATTCTTGATCACTTGCTTAGAGGTAAATATGAGTGACCAATATCCTGCTTCAGCAAAAGTCTATTCGACTGCAGAGCTTGGAAAATTCAGCATTCTTGATATGTTGGCCTACTTCGAAGAGCACGGTGCAATGAGGATTTCTGACCTGCATATCAAGGTCGGCGCTACTCCGGCATATCGAATCGACGGCGACCTCGTTAGACTTAAAGGGCTAACTATAACACCAGAGATAGCACAGCAGCTTATATATCCGCTGCTTTCAGAACAAAATCTGTATGAACTCAAGACCCAGCATAGTGTTGATTTCTCGTATCAATTTGGCTCTCTGCAGTTTCGAATAAATATCTTCCATGAAAATGACGGTGTATGTGCCGCTATCAGGGCTCTTGCGATGGATATTCCGGAGGTAGAGGAAGTCGGCTTTCCAAACACTGTCTGGCAGGACATTATTAACCTCAATCAGGGACTTGTACTATTAACCGGAGTCACAGGCGCCGGAAAATCTACAACAATTGCCTCACTAATTGATAGAATCAGTGAAA
>CAZZHL010000031.1:0-12652 GCA_964653945.1 uncultured Pirellulales bacterium | reverse complement strand
GTATTCTCCCATATTATTACCACAAAACAAGCACGTAACCAGTGACGTCGAATATAAACGCTTGCCCATCGGCAGTCAACAAACAATTTACAATTATCAAGCTCTTCTATCGGACAACGAAACCAGCCCTGTGGCGGCGATACCAGTCGATGGTGAGTTTAAGACCTTCGTCGAAGGGCATTTTGGCAACGAAACCGAAGAGTTTTTTGGCTCGTGAGACATCGAGCCGACGACGCGGCTGACCATCGGGTTCGGAGGGGTCCCATCGTACTTGGCCGGTGAAGCCAGTGAGCCGGGCAATTTTTTCCACCAACTCCTCTACTGTGATTTCAAAGCCGGTGCCGATATTAACGGGTTCGGAACCGTTATAGTGTTCGGTTGCCAGGAGGATGCCCTCGGCGGCATCAGCGGCATAAATGAACTCACGCGATGCCTTTCCGGTCCCCCAGCAGATTATATGGTCTTCGCCCACATCGATGGCATCTATGCACTTTTTTATCAAAGCAGGAATGAGGTGGCTGCTGGAGGGGTCGAAATTGTCGCGTGGGCCGTAGAGATTTACAGGGACAAGAAATATACAATTGAAGCCGTACTCGGCGCGATAAGCCTGAGACTGGACCAGCATCATTTTTTTGGCGAGGCCGTAAGGGGCGTTTGTCTCCTCGGGATAGCCATTCCAAAGGTCGTCTTCTTTGAAGGGGACAGGGGCGAACTTGGGATACGAGCAAACGGTGCCGATGGCTACGAATTTTTCGATATTTCGCAGGCGTGCCTGCTCGATGAGCTGGACGCCCATCATAAGGTTCTCATAGAAGAATTTGCCTGGGTGCTGACGGTTTGCGCCGATACCGCCGACGACGGCGGCGAGGTGAATGACGACATCGGGTTTCATATCATCATACATCCTTACAATGTCGGCGAAATTGACGAGGTTGTAGTCCTCGATTTTGGGGACGAGAACATTTTTTGCGCTGCGTTCGCGGAGGGCTTCTAAAATGTAGCTGCCCAGGAAACCATTTCCACCCGTAACAACAATTTGCCTGTCTTTGAAAAAGTCTGTCATCGCTATACGCCGTGTTCAGCCAGTATTTTCTCGTGCTGTGCAAGTTTCATATCCGCGTCGGTCATCATTCTGGCAAGGGTTTTGAAGGTTACTTTGGGCTTCCAGCCGAGCAGTTTTTGGGCCTTGGTTGCATCGCCCTGGAGTATATCCACCTCCGTGGGCCTGAAATACTTTGGGTCAACTTCGACGTATTTGTGCCAATCCATGCCGAGGTATCCGAAGACCTCATCGAGAAACTCACGAACGGAATGATTAACGCCTGTGGCAATCACGAAATCATCAGGTTTATCCTGCTGAAGGATAAGCCACATCGCCTCGACGTAATCACCGGCGTAGCCCCAGTCACGTTTGGCGTCAAGATTTCCGAGATACAGCTTATCCTGAAGGCCGAGTTTTATCCGAGTAGCGGCGCGGGTGATTTTACGAGTTACAAATGTTTCGCCGCGGCGAGGCGACTCGTGATTGAACAGAATGCCGTTGCAGGCGAAGAGGCCATAAGCTTCGCGATAGTTGACGGTCTGCCAGAAGCTATAGGCCTTGGCGCAGGCGTAGGGGCTGCGGGGGTAAAAGGGGGTTTTTTCGTTTTGGGGGACTTCAACGACTTTGCCATACATTTCACTGCTGGAGGCCTGATAGAATTTCGCGGGCTTTTTCATACCGCGCACGGCTTCGAGCAATCGCAGGGTTCCGAGAGCATCGGTGTTGACGGTGTATATGGGCATTTCGAAACTGACCTTGACGTGGCTTTGCGCACCGAGGTTGTAAATTTCGTCCGGCTGGATTTCATTGACTATTGACGAGAGGTTGCCGCCATCGGTGAGGTCGCCGTATACGAGGCGAAGAGGCGGCTGCTCGTGGGGGTCCTTATACAAATGGTCAATTCGGCCCGTGTGGAATGATGAGCTTCTGCGAATGATGCCCCAGACCTCGTATTCTTTTTTAAGCAGAAGCTCAACAAGATAGGAGCCATCCTGCCCGGTAATTCCCGTGACCAAAGCCTTTTTCATAGCTATCATACCTTTTTAGCAAAAAACAAGACGCCAAAGCGTGACCTTCAGACACCTGCACCATATATTAAACGCAAGAATGTGAACAGGCAACAGATAAATGCCCTGCCCCCTTCGGCCGCTGGATTCGGGAGATTAACGGGTTGTGTCCGATAGTGGATGTGGATTATTTGCTGTGCCAAGGATGTGCAAGTAAGCAGGAATATGCACACTTACGGCTGCAATCGAGCAAAAGGATGAGGAAGTGGTCGTCTGCTACCACCCTCTTCTAAGCAGAACGACAGGTACGGTCATCAGCAGGATATACAGGTTCAGGGAAAAAGACCTTTTCTGGATGTAGAGGTAATCGTATTTGATCTTGTGTTCAGGCTTGAGGTCATAAAATGCTCTAATCTGCGCAAGCCCCGTGAGGCCTGGCTTTACGAGCAATCTTGGCCCCCTCAGAGAAGCATGCATATTAACCCTGTATAAATTCTCCGGCCGAGGCCCGACAAGACTCATTTCTCCTTTCAGGACATTCAGCAACTGAGGCAACTCATCAAGGCGAGTTCGCCTGAGAAATTTTCCTATGGGCGTCACGCGTTCATCGTCCTGAGTAGCCGGTACGAACCCCCAGATTTTTTCGGCGTGATCGACCATAGTCCTGAACTTATACAACGTGAAAACCCTGCCGTTCTTTCCGACCCTTTTCTGCTTGTAGAAGACAGGGCCGGGAGAAGTGACCTTTATGAAAACGGCAGTAGCAACCATTGCCGGCGCCGCAAGCAAGAGCATACTGACAGAGCCGACTATATCAAAGGCCCTGATGAGAACCTCGGTAAAAACCGACGTTGCAATCGGGCTTACCGGCAGAATCCCGACTGGTTCCAGGGCGTATGCGACATTATCACGAGGCTGTTCAAGAAGAACCGTGGAATAACCGTCGAAGCCGGCCAAGTCGTTGCCCACTGAAACTGTGTTTACCCCCCCCTTGCTGGTATGCTGCCCAACGAAAACCTCTTGTTCCATAGTGTGGTGCCCCCCAAAAGCATCCCTGACTAATGTTCATATACGGCCATTAAAACTATTGGGCTATTATGTGTATCGGTCAAAACCAAACCGGAACTACACCATTTTCCCTAACACACCAGCCAAAGGTATCGCCTCCAGTTTCGACAAAACCTTGCCCCCTTGCGCCAGATGCCCCAACTTGAGCGGGTCATGAAGAACATTCCGGAAAAACTCTCTTGAACAAGCCCCAAGAATATCTAAATCTACTTTGGTAAGCTCCAAATAAAATCAAGGTGTGTATGTCAGCGAAATTTTATGGCGTAAGCAAATCAGATGTCCCTTGATTCATTTTGAAACCACTGGATTGTCATATGTTTTCAGCAACTGGTTTAATCCATCTTTAAACGGAAGAAATGATATTCGACCACGGAGCTCTGAATATAATTTACTTGTATCCACAGTCGCATCTGAAATCAAAACTTTGAGTTTCCTTGAGCAGAAAAAAAAATCTCGTCTCAATACCCAGCTGAGAACATCTCCGAAGATTGCGAATGGTTTAAGCAACCAACTGGGTATACTGAACATTTTGATATCAACTCCAGCTACCTCAGTTATGGTTCTAACAATGTCGTACATTGCCAAACTGTTCGGGTTAGCAACATTAAAAACCTGCCCGTCATTTGCGATGACGTTTTCTCCGAAATATACCAGAACCCTGGCCAAATCCTGTACATGAATAATATTTTTACGCGCTTTGCCTCCATCAAGCAAAGGACAGGGTAATCTTTTATTAACAATCCAGTCAACTAAAGAAATAAAATTTCCCGTATCGCCAGGGCCATAAACCACACAAGGTCTCAATATTACATAGGGCACCCGGCCAGCAAGGATTTCCCTTGCGCTATTTTCAGCTTTGAGCTTACTATGTCCATATACACTTATGGGACAGGTATCGGCCTTTTCGTCACAGTGAGAATTCTGAACTCTACTTCCATAAACAGCCACCGTCGAGATAAACACAAAGCCTTTCGCTTCTCGTGCAACTGCGTTTCGAGCGATATTGGCGGTTCCATTATCATTTACAACAAAAAACTCGTTTCGTTCCCTATCGTTTTTAGGCACCGAATGCACTTTAGCGGCCAAATGGAAAATTACCGCCCCTATGGGAACCACCCGAGGTGGAATATCAGTAACATCGCCAAATACGGAACGAACAGAAATGGATTTGTCAAAAGGATTGAACTGGCCAGGAAGCAACAAGGCGGTAATATCCCAGCCATCGGCAACAAGCTCATCGATTAATTGCCTGCCGACACAACCAGAGGCCCCCGTCACAAATGCTATTTCTGACATACAGATATATTACAGTAAAGCCAGATCAGATTTGTTTATAGGCAATGACTTAAACCATTTAAGATATGCCTTATTGCCAGGCCAAAGAATCACAAGAACTGTCAGGAACACAATTTTAATATCAGTAATGAAGCTTTTGTTCTGAGCATACCAAACTTCCGCCGCCCCTTTAATCGGAAGGACATCTTCCTTATAACACCGGTTGCGAGGTTTGTCTGATCTGGCAAGAATAAGCTCTTCATGCCTAAACACAACAGAACCTATACCTGTTAAACCAGGATGAGTTTGATATATCAAATGCTTCAAATCTTCTGAATACAAGCCAAATGCTTCCTGAGTTAACGGTCGTGGACCAACTATAGACATATCACCAGCAATAACATTGATAAGCTGAGGCAATTCATTTATTTTGGTGGCACGAAGGAACTTCCCGAAAGGCAATATTCTGGGATCATTCGAAGTTGTTATTGTGCCCGTCAAGGGACTGACCTTCAACATTGTGACAAATTTTAAAATTTCAAACGGCTTATTTCTGTACCCTATTCTCTGCTGTTTGAAGAAAATCAGCCCCTCGCCGGTACAACGAAGAATAATCATAACCGGAATCAGGAACGGGGACAGGACAATCAGGGCCAGCGCTGCCAAAAATATATCAGCAATACGTTTTACGACATCATACATAAATAAAACTTTACCTACATTTTCTGGTCCAGATTTTTCCCCAGTTCTCTATGATTAAGAGTCGGGACAATTTTCTTAAGCTCTCGAACATAATCAGTTTTCTGGACAGTGGGGTCCAAAGCGGCTTGTCTCGCAAAACGAATAAATTCATGGACCGCTTTTTCCCCTTCTTTAGCAGGAGATTGCTTTACAATTCCGACCCGCAGGTATTTGCCAAGATCGATTACTTCTCCCGGACCGTAAAATTCTTCATAATCTTTTTCGCCTGTAGTGTCGCTTTCGAAAAAATAACAGGGCCATTTCTTTTTAGGCAGCAGAACTTCCATTTTTTGTTTGGCCTCCTGCTCGGAAGAGCACTCATAGGGTTCATAGCCCAACTTTTCCAATAAGGCCACTGCTATCCGGGAAAAGGGTTTTTCGTCGAGGCCCTCTTTGAGATTTGGGAAGTATATGTCCCCATTCTCACCCAAGACGCAGGAAAGAAGGCAAATCTGCCCCGCTTCTTTATGGGAAATAAAATAGCGTTTCACGTCGTTAGGCGCGGAGATTGGCTGCCTTTTTTCAATTCGCTTTAAGAATCCGTAAGGAAGACTCCCATCAGAAAAGGCGACATTGGCGAACCTAGCAGTGGAAAATGGATGTTTTTGTGAGTGAAGCAGCATTTTTTCCATTGCCATCTTGGTTGCTCCCATCAGATTGGCAGGGTTGGTTGCTTTATCCGAAGAGACGGAGAAAAACTTTTGAACCTGATAAGGAAGTGATTCAAGAAAATCGTTCAGAAATAACACGTTGGTATCAATCATACGCTTAAGCGAATAAACATCTTTTTCTGAACGGACATGCTTTATGGCGCTGAGATTAAGGATATAATCGAACGGTTTGCTTTCAGCAAAAAACTGGCTGCACTCATGACTTCCCATCGCAATGGGAAGCGTTACGAAATTTTCAGGGATAACAATACCGACACTGGACCGGAGGTCCCTGACCACTTCCACAAGGTTATTTTCGCTGATGTCAAGCAGGGCAACTCCACGGGGATGAAACGGAAGAAGCGCTTTAACCATTGAAAAGCCGACAGAACCAGCCGCTCCGATAATGGCGATTCTTGATTTATTAATGCTTTCCCACAACACTCTAATATTAATTTGCACATCTTCTTCAAACATTGATTCTGTTCTGTTTGTAGCCAGATATTCATACTCAGAAAGCATAGTGTTTCACTTTTTATAATGATTTTGTTTCAGATTTTTGCGCCTTACTATCGCTGCGGTTCAAGAAGAACCGTGGAGGAATCGTTGAAGCCGGCTAAATCACTGCCAACCAATACCGCGTTTACCCCCCTTTTCGCAGCACATTGTCCGATATAGACCTCATGTCCCATATCGCACCCCCAAGACATAACCAAAGGCAACACTCAACAATGTCCTCAAAAAGAACCCTGAAAAAACTCTTTTAAACGGTTCCCATGAAGATCTGAGTCTGCTCTTAATAAACACCGGAAACAACCAATACCGCCATATATATTAACGTCAAAAACACAGGGCTATTTTTGTAAGGTAAAAAATTATTCTCAGGAACAGGCAGACCATACATAGTCTGTAATCGCCCTAAACGATATGCGATTCCGAAGACCGATAAAGGATTTTATTCGGCACCACATAATTCTGCCGGTTCAACTGCTTTTTGGGTAAATTCTCCGGCGGAATGAGTTTTTCCCGTGGCAACAGGCCCCATAATTAAAATTATATCGCCTCTCTTTTAGATTCCATAATTGACCCATAAATTTTGTCCACCTTATCCACATGCATTTCCCAGCTATAGTTTTTCAACACTAAATCCCTGGCGTTATCACCAACTTTTTTAGCCAATCCATAATCGTTTAACAACTTTATGCAATTGCGTGTAAAATCAGAGGCGTCATCTGCAATAATAACATTTTTTTCATGAGCAGCTTTTATCGAACCTAAACCTGAATTTGTTGTTATTACAGGTAAAGCGCATGCCATGGCTTCCAGAATTTTAATATGCATTCCACAACCTGATTGCATTGGCGTAATAGCAACCTGAGCATTATTTAATTCACTTACCATTGATTCCACAAACCCCTTAACGAAAATAGAAAGGTTATCCCCTATTCTTTTTATCTTTAAGCTGGGGTTATTTCCCGCTATTATTAGTTTCGCATCAGGTATCTCTCGCTTTATCCTCCCAAAACAGTTCTCTATAAACCAAACAACTGCACTTTCGTTTGGGTAATATCCCATATTTCCCGAAAATATTATTGCCTTGTTGTCGGGCAGATTTGAGTATCGCCTGAAAATATGAGCATCCACGCCCAAAGAAACGGCTGCAATTTTATCTGATTCAATATATCTTTTGTCATTATCTGACACAAGGATGGATTCATCATATCTCGCTATCATCTGATTTTCATATTTTGTAATTCTCTTCAGTTCCTCTACGAAAAATAATTTTCCAATAAACTTCTCCATAGATATTCTGTTTTTTAAACTTAACTGCATTAAATCGATTAAATCCAATACCTTCGGCTTTTCCACATCTTTGGCGTACTCTGCCATCCTTAACATGTAGGCATGGACAATATCAAATCTTCCGCTTTTTACCAAGGATTGCGCTCTTTTCTTAAATGCCCTTGACCTAAAATATAAGACTTGAAACGGCAATTTTGAGAAAATACCGCCGACCAACATATTGAAATACGAACAAAACTTATTGAGCTTTACCGCTGCAATCTCCTCGCAAAACGGTTTTAGCTCTTTTAGATATTCTAACTCTTTATTGCTCTGGTAAAATGTCAAGAGCACAATACTGTGTTTTCTGCCAAGGAGTTTTAATCTGTAATAAGGGATACATTGATCTCCTTTTAAGGGTGGATACGGCAGGCGGGGGGTAATAAACAAGATATTCATATATATTTGCGAATTGTCATAAATGAGACGGCACAATTTTCAGCCGATCATTATTTATAAATACTTTCGTATATTGCCAGGGTTCTTTGGGCCATTTTTATCCACGAATATCCCTTTGCCTGTTTTAATCCACGAGCTATTAAATTATTGCGCAAATTCTCGTCATTTAAGAGTTTCATCACCGCAGCTTTTAGCTCTTCACCACTATTGGGATTTATCAGAAAAGCGGCATCACCGGCAATTTCGGGCATTGAAGCCACGTTTGATGTGACCACGGGTGTCCCACAGGCCATTGCCTCAAGAAGCGGCATTCCAAATCCCTCATATAATGATGGATATAAAAATATAGAAGCACCGTTGTACAACAACATCAAATCATCCTCAGAAACAAAATCAGCAAATATGACACCCTCTTTGAAATCAGATTCTCGGACGATATTATAAAATTTGGTTTGTTTCCAGTTCGGAATACCAACGACCAAAAGTTTGTCATTAATATTGCTTTCATTCTTTAATTCAATGAACTTTTTTATGACCAACTCTGTGTTCTTGCGCGGGTCTAATGCGCCCAACGTCAAAATATAATTGCAATCGATGCCAAATTTATTCCTGATTTTCTGCAAAGCCAAAATTTTATCAACTTGACCAGAATTTTCACTGGCAGCTTCATAGACTACTTCTATCCTGTCACCATCAAGTTCCGGGATATGCCTCATAATATCTTTTTTAGAGAACTCTGAAACGGTCAACACCATAGACAGACGGCTGACGGTTTTGGGAACTACTGCCTTTCTATATAACCTGCCCATTCTTTGATAACGAGACGCGGACCTGGGCAATTCAGAATAATCTTTCAAATACATCACATCATGAACTGAAATAACCAGTCTTATCCGTTTATCCAATAATATCGGCGCCGTGTTCCCGGTACAATGCAGGATGTCAACGCCATCTTTTTTGGCGTGCACAGGCAATACGATCTGCTCCCAGACCAAATAATTTGAAGGGGATATTTTTTTAATTTTGAAGTTACTCTTTTGAGGCAATACCTTATTAACATCTTCCTTGTCTATGTAAATAACATATTCATTACTACTATCAATCCTGGCGAGATTATCAACAAGTTTGAGAGCATAGTTTCCTATGCCTCGGCGTTTATGGACAGCAAAGCGAGCATCAATGCCGATTCTCAATATTTACGTTCCTTAGCTTCAACGCTACAAAAGGTGACATGCCTGGGTAAAAACCATCGGAAACAATGCCTGAACCAGGAGCTGTTGAGCAAGTCATAAAGAGTCGTTTTCGATTTGCGACGGAAGATGAAAAGGTAAACTATTACCAGAAGGCTCAAAATGCTCCTGGGCAGTTTAGCGATAACCTTGGCCGCAAATCTGTAGACCGCAGATGCCGGGCATGGTTCAATAAAGCGATGGTACTCCACCATAGAATAATAGCCCATACCTCTATAAGCCAGCAAGAGCGTCAGTTTGCGCCACGGCTCTTTGGGAATGACCTTGAGCTTGACCATGTCGGGATAATCTGGAAATGACCAAAGGAGTTGTGGGAACTTGAACATCCAGATTTCGAATACCTTTGTGCGCCACGACAGGTTGCTCTGGCGAATCGCAAGCAATGGCTCGGCGATAACCAGGGCGTCCCCAGGAGGCGGGCTTTGAAATATCACTCCGACATAAACAAAATAAGTTCCGAAATACGGTTCTTTGCTTCTTGCATTCCACAGGTCCCGCCTTATCACCACACAGCTAATCAGGCACAAGGGGCCCGCCATCTCAGCGAATAAACGGTGATTATCACTCGGTTTGTATACCTGGTTGGCACTCAACTTAAGTCTATTTTTATCTACAATCTTCGAGAGATCAAAAGTTCTGTTCTCGGCGTTTACAATGATGAGCCAGTAATTGCGCCGGACCTCATCCAGCACCGACCGGATGGCGCCGGGTTTTAGAACATCATCATCCGAGAGAAACCAGCAATATTCGCCTCGGGCAAACTCGACCGTTTTACTGTAGTCCACATCAATTCCACCATTAGTATCCTGTCTAAAATAGCGAATTCGCGGGAATCGCCGCTTATATTCATCCATCACCTGCCTGGTATTGTCGGACGAGGCGCCGTCTACGATGACAATTTCCACTTCTTCCGTGGCCTGGGAAATAATGCTGTCCAACGTAGCCCCGATGAAAGCGGCCCGGTTAAAAGTCGCAATGCAAATCGAGAGTTTAATATCAGTCATAAGTAATCGCTCCCCCCTAACTTATTTAAAATCGGTCGCGGAAGTCCGATACTCCCGGCATGGGCCAGGTTTTGTGGTTTTTAAGTCAAGAACTCGCATCAAGCGATGAACCCACAGTATAATCGCCTCAGCCAGACCGAATAAAAGTGAACCGCTAAACGAACCACGTATCGGCTGCAGAAACCACACCGACAGCAACGCAACTGAGAGCTTATCAGTTTTTGGACTCAACATCTGCGCGTGCAACCAACGAGTCAGATAACCCAGCAATGCACCAAAACCCATTATCCCCGGGAGACCAAAATGGGCGTAGGCGTTTTCCATTCCTCCCGACACCACTGAGCCGTTGTAAGGGTACAAACTTCCTACAAAGTTAGTCAGTTCCATAAACGGCAGAGTAGGGTCATTGCGGACAGCATAGGGTATGAACTTAGTGATGACACCAAAATTAGACAGGCCGAAATCATGAGCAATCCCGCCGTTATCCGCTGCGAAAGTTAGAATGCCCGCCAGACCGGCAAATGCTTCTATGTTCACGCGATAGAACCAGTCCAACACGCTGCTTTCCCATGCATGGCTCATATAGAACTTACGCAGCATATCCCATTCTACCCGGCCATAAAAAGCGGTATAGTCGCGGTACAAACCAAATACGATAACTATAAGGAACGTCACAAACGCCACACATAGCAGTCCTCGTCGAGACACTTCACGGCAACAGTAGTTTAGCAACACCGCCAGTTGGAGCACAATGAAGACGGCCAGAAAGCGAGAATTGATCAAGAACAGGAACAGGACGAAGGCAAACATCGCTAAATCAAACCAGTTGATTCTCTGGCAAAAGGCTACCTTTCGGAGAAGCGGCAGCTTGCCCAGCCCCGTCATCAGCAGAAACATCGTCACTCCCCCAGCCATGGCCTGACCTGGCTTGGTTATCAGGGAATTAAGGCCACCTGCCAAGTGCAATAGCATCGTGCCTGATACCAGCACCCACATAATCACCAGCAGGTTGGATGCAAGCCGGGGACGATGGTATCGCGTTTCTGCCGGCGAGGGCGCAGCGGCAGAGCGGCCTCGCGGGGCAAAGAACGCATAAGTCGCGCCAAAGCAGATTACGCTCAATCCAATGTAAAAATTCGCCAGCCGCGCACCATATAGGCTGACGGTCTGATACAGATGTCGCATAGAAGCCGCATCGTTGTGGTCAAATTTACTTAACATCCACCATGCCTGCCCCTGTACCAGTACCAACATAACACCCGGTATTAAAATGGCATAGAGGTTCCGCTGATGCGGACGAAAAAATTCCCGGGCAATAACCACTACGAGTATAATAATCTGCAGGTATAACCACAACCAGTCCAGGGTGAGGCTATTCATGAGGCAAACTCCATTTCATATGTGCGTCAGCAATCGAGTCCCAATCTGTGTGCCGGACATCCCTGGTATTTCTTCGTCCAACGTACAAATTCATCGCCCGCCGCATATCTGCGACATCGCCCGGAAAAGCATAGTAAATTTTCTGTCGGGTCTATCATATAGAAGTAATTTGTTTATAAATATTTATATGTTTATTTGCGATGTCCTGCCATTCATCTTTATCAATCTCTGCATCCTTTTCTCGCCGTCTTCCAGCATAATTGCGTAGAGCCGACTTCATTTCTTGTACATCATTAACTTTTGAATAATATACATTGCGCTTTCGATCATATCCATTTTGGGTCATCGCTGTTGTTATTACAAATGCTTTATGTGCTATTGCCGCGTAAACAGAGCCTCTATTGCATTCACCATATCCGCCTCGAAACGGCAGAATTACAGCATCTGCAACTGTCAGCAGTTCTGATATGTCGCCGGGGGGGAGAAAACCGGTGATAGTTGCTTTGTCCTTCCATGGTTTAGTCGAAATACGCTCAATAATTTTCTGATGGTAATCCTCCACACCGTCAAATTCTCCAACTATCACGATTTGATCTGAATCAGGATCGGCAATTTCAAATAACAATTCAATTCCTTTGGACGGATACACGAAGCCAAAAAAAACAATTAGCCGTTTTTGTTTTTTTAGATACTTTTGTTTTAATATACTTTTTTTATTTTGGTCCATATCAATCACTGGTATATTCGATGCGATTGGTATAACTACAGATTTCTTTGGCCATAAGGCACACAGCAATTTTGGACGCACAAGTTTCTTGTATAACGGGTTTACCATTACTAACACGCTAGGAGCCATCGCTTTCAAAAACAGCTTCATCGCCAATCGCCAATTGGCGTATCCTTCGTGCCAGGTTTGCACAACCTTTTTTCCCATCAAAAAGGAGATTATTGGCAATGCCCGCGGCAGCAACCCGCTGCCATATCCTTTAGTTGG
>CAZZHL010000030.1:0-12714 GCA_964653945.1 uncultured Pirellulales bacterium | reverse complement strand
TGCAGGCAAGGGCGATTATCGAGGCGGCTTTGAACGTAAAGAAAAAAGGTAAAATTGTTCTGCCGGAGATTATGATTCCGTTGGCTGGTGCGCTTACAGAATTGAAGTTCGTTAAAGATGAGATTATCGATGAAATCAACAAGGTCTTCAAAGAAAGAAAGGCCAAGATAAAATATATGGTTGGTACGATGATTGAGGTTCCGAGGGCGGCATTGACGGCTGATGAGATTGCGACGGAGGCGGAGTTCTTCAGCTTCGGGACGAACGACCTGACGCAGATGACGATGGGCTTCTCGAGAGATGATGCGGGTAAGTTCCTCGGCGAATATGTCAGCAAAGGCATTTACGCAGTGGACCCGTTCCAGTCGCTCGACCAGACCGGAGTCGGAAAATTAGTTGAGATGGGTACAAAATCAGGCAGAAAGACCAGAAAGAAATTGAAGGTCGGTATCTGCGGCGAACACGGCGGTGAGCCGGCCAGTATCGAATTCTGCCATAAGGTAGGGATGAACTACGTTAGCTGCTCGCCGTTTAGAGTGCCGATTGCAAGATTAGCGGCGGCACAAGCAGCAGTGAAAGAAAAGTAAAAGTTAAAATGCAAAATGTAAAATTGCGGAATCGCTGTGCGATGGCTTTCTGATTTTTAAAGGCTGTGAAGGTACGGATTCGTCGCTCGTGACCCGTCGCTCGGTGATAGCTACAAGGCCAACTATGTTGGCCTTTTTTTTGGACACGGATGTGTTGCCACGAAGGCATTAAGACACGAAGAATTTATTAGCTACAGTCCTTGGGACTCCTTACGGAGAGACCGCAGAGGTCACGGAGAAATTAGTTAATTGGTTGATTGGCAAGGAAGTGCCAATAGTCCTTTTGATTAGTCAAAAAGACTACGAGCCTTTAGAGAAAGCAAATTAGTTAATTAGTGATTGGTTAATTGGATACTGGATTCCACCTTCGGCGGATAAACCTTGGGTTTTCGGGGTTGACGGATTAAAAAGTTTTGGTTATTATACAAATAGTAGGAGAGGAAAGCAAAAGTGCGGAAAAGCAGGATTTTTGCTTGCTATTGGGGATGATACTTTATGCAATTCTTATTATAAGCAGATAAAAAAAACGCGATAAAATTCACATTTTTTTAAAAATTTTTGTAACGTTTTCCATAAATCTTGGACTTTACTAATAGAAGGCCTGTCTCGGCGAAGACTTTCCAAGCAATAGCTTGTGCCACAGGTAGCCGGACAGATTACACAGATTTACTGGTATGAAGTCCATCAACAAGCATCTTTAGCCGGGTCTTAAAAAAATTTTTAGAAAAAATAAAATTTCAGGGAACAGAAGTCACCTTTTGCGCATATTAGTAGTAGTGGGATAAATATAATGAAAGGAATGAAGAGATATTGAAAGGATTTTATGCACTTCTTTTTAAAATCAGCTGCTATTGAATCGAGATTAAATCCAGAAAGGCAGGTCAAGAAGCTATTATAATATTTTTGTTTTCCTTCATATTATAGAACAAGTATTTGTTCTATATTCATGCCCGACCTGCCTTTCAGATTGAGCGGCACCTTTTATTAGTAAGTAATATTTTACCTTTGTTGCCTTGGGGCAAGAGAGGATGTATTGCGATGCGCGCAAGGTCTGCAAATTCAGCAGTTAGTCCCGACCATATTGGTCGTATCCTGGAAGATATGTTTATTGGGTTTGATAGACAGCACACACTTAGTTTTAAAAGCCATGAAAAAGATTTTTTAAAAACTTCGGAAAAAGATTGTAACGTTTTTACGTTTTTGTGGACTTTATATTATGGAAGCGTATTAGCTACGAAAAGGCACAAAAGGATTAGCCACGAATTAACACGAAAGAACACAAATTAGTAAAAATCAGTGTAAATCCGCGTTAATCCGCGGTTAAAAAAAGATTTTTATAAATTTTGAAAGGGCGGGATATGGAAAAGAAAATCTGAATATATTTATTTGTTTTGTATCTGTTAATGATTTTTAGGATGAAAAACTTATTTTGTTGTAAAAGAACAAACAATTGAAAGGTGGTGTTTAAAATGAAACGGATAATTTCATTAATACTGGTATTGGTTTTGGCCTCGACGGCAAACGGAGTTCAGTATTTGACCGTCGATGGTGAGGACGTCAACTCAATTACATTGGAGGTGGGCCAGTCGTGCATTATAGCGGTAGAATCGAATGACTACTCAGAGTACTTGGAATATGTTGGCTTTGATGACTGTAACAGTCTTGGCAATTTTTACTATGTTGAGGCAAAACCAGCGGCTGGCGGCTGTGCAGAAGTGAGCGAAGTTAATCAGCTTGATTTTTGTGGCTATGAGGTTATTGCTGATTGCTGGGCCTATCCAGGGGTTCATTTTGTCTTCGTTTACGTTGCGCAAGAGGTTGGCCAGACGAATCTGGAGCTTTATGACCTTCCATTAGAATCAAGGATAGAGATAGATTCGTTGCACATCACGGTTTTACCTGCGAATGCTGGGACTGCCTTTACGTACCAGGGACGGCTGATAGATGGCGAAAGGCCGGCAAACGGGGCTTATGATTTCGAGTTCAAACTCTATGATGCGCCCAGGGCAAGCAACCAGAAAGGCAAGACAGTCAATATAGATGACAATGATGTAGAGAATGGTATTTTTACAGTTGAGCTTGATTTTGCGGAAGGAGACCCTAATGTATTTAATGGTGATGCCCGATGGCTGGAGATAGCGGTTCGGCCGGGCGATAGCAATGACCCCAATGATTTTGCCACATTAAGTCCGCGCCAGGAAATAACACCAACGCCGTACGCCATTTGTGCTCAGGGTGCTAAATTTGCGCTGACTGCCAAATTTTCGTTTACCGCTGCTCTGGCAGGTTTCGCAGGTAACTCAGATAACTCCGATAAAGTGGATAATTACCATGCAGGTAACTCTGCTGAACAAGTGGCAGTCAGCAACGGTATTTTATGCACGAGCCTTAATGCTGATAAGCTTGATGGCTATGATTCCAGTGCTTTTGCACCAGCTTCAATTCTGCCTTCAGGGGTTATTGTAATGTGGTCAGGTTCCATAGGAAGTATTCCTTCCGGCTGGGCATTGTGTAACGGGAGTAATGGCACGCCGAACTTAAGAGATAGGTTCATAGTAGGTGCTGGGAGTAGTTATGGAGTTGGTTCTACTGGCGGTGAAGCAACTCATACCTTATCTACAGCAGAAATGCCAGCACATACTCACAGTGCTGGCTCTCTTGTAGCAAATAGTGCAGGAGCACATACTCATAGTTATACGAAACCATCTCCCACCGAACAATTTGAGGACTGGGAAAAGGGTAATGAAGCAACAAGGTATGGAGTGGGTGCAAATACAGGTTCATCTGGTGCTCATACTCACACTATTTCAGGTGTGTCAGGATCTGCTGGTAGTGGTGGAGCCCATGAGAACAGACCACCATACTATGCGCTCGCATATATTATGAAATTGTGAAGTAAGGAAGCTAAAAAAGACAATAAGTTAATAGTCCAAAAGATGAATTTCTGAAATTGATGTAAAGGAGGTTCACAATGATACTTGTAAGATTAAAAATATTTAGTCATAAACGCTTTATCACAATGTTTGTTATATGGATGCTGATTTCTGTCAGTGTCTATGCTCAGACTGGCGATGGTTATGATTTGAGCTGGAATACGATTGACGGCGGAGGTGGTCCGAGCAGAGGCGGGCTATACGTTATTGCTGGTACAATCGGTCAGCCGGACGCAGGCTTAATGGCAGATGTGATGGCAGAAGGCAGCTATGAACTCTATGGTGGTTTCTGGCCCGGTGCCCCATTGTGCGAGGATTGTTTTCCGGACTGCCACCCGGATTATGATGAGTGGGTTAGTGTTGGTATGCCTTGTTGCTGGTGTAATCTGAGACAGTGTCACGGTGATAGCGACCATGCGGTGGAAGGCGGCACAAAGGGCGGATACTACTATGTCCATTACAACGACTTGAACCTGTTGTTGGCCTGCTGGCCTATATTGGAGCCGAATGACGGGAATCCCTACCCAGGTGGTCCTGGCGCTGCCTGGTATGACCATTGCATCTGTGCCGACTTCGCCCATGATGCGGAAGGCGGTACAAAGACCGGATACTATCGTGTCCATTACAGCGACCTGACTATCCTTTTGAACAGTTGGAATATATTAGAACCGGCGCCTCCACCTATACCAAGTGGCCCAGGCATTGAACCAAACTGCTTAGACTGTCCATAATGCAGGCGGATTTATCCGCCGTGGTGGATATTTGACCTGCGATAAAAAGGGCTGTGAGCCAGATGACTCACAGCCCTTTTATTTTCTACTGTGTTGGCCAGAGTGCACGATGAACGACAGACCCTCCTTCGCCAAGGGATGAATAACCCGCCGGATAAACGACCCCCAACATAAAGTTGAGGGCTTCTGGAACCCCTTGCGACGCAAGGGGCTAACAACCTGCCAGCATAAACTGGCGGGCTAAACGGCTGAATAAAAACCCTGGTTTATTTTATCAGCTTTATGATTTCATCGAGGTCGTTCGGCGCTTCTATGGGTGGATTGCTGAATTGGCCCTGTTTTTCCTTGTGGTAATTGACCGTTACGTTAGGGTCTTTTAACGGATGGCCGGTCAGCACGCAGGCGACCCGCTCGTCAGCGGCGATTATGCCTTCGGCTCTGAGATGCCTTAGGCCGGCTATTGTTGCCGCTGAGGCCGGCTCGCAGCCTAATCCGTATTTGCCTATAAGCGCCTTTGCATCGAGAATCTCTTCGTCCGTTACGGCGCGGACAACGCCGTTGCATAGAGCGAGCGCTCGCAGGCATTTCTTCAGGTTCACAGGGCGGGAAATTTCTATGGCTGAGGCACAGGTGTGCGGCGAAAAATGATGGGCCGTCAAATCGGCGTAATAATCGTCGATGATTTTCTGACCCGCTTCGCCCGCGAAGCGGGGCGAGTTAATTCTGCCGTTGTTCCAGGAGAGCTTTTTCTTGTTGACCAGCTCGGTAAGCGTATCTGCTCCGGTGGCGTTGATAATTGCCATTCGCGGTATCTGCTTGATTAAGCCGAGCTGTTTTAATTCGTGAAAGGCCTTTCCGAATGCGCTGGAATTTCCGAGGTTTCCGCCCGGAACCACAATCCAGTCCGGCACTTCCCAGCCAAGCCCTTCGATAATCCGATACATTATAGTTTTTTGACCTTCGAGGCGGAATGGATTCAGCGAATTGAGTAGGTACAGACCCAGCTTTGTACAGACGTCCTGGACCTGCCGCATACAGTCATCGAAGTCACCAAGTATCTGGATGGTCTGGGCGCCGTAATCCATCGACTGGCTCAATTTGCCAAAAGCAATTCGACCTGAGCCGATAAAGACCGTACATTTAAGTCCGCAGTGGTGTGCATACAGGGCCACTGATGCCGACGTATTGCCCGTAGAGGCGCAGGCACACGATTTTGCCCCAACCATCTTTGCGTGGCTAAATGCCGCTGCCATCCCGTTGTCTTTGAATGAGCCGGACGGGTTCAGCCCTTCGTATTGCAGATACAAACGCCCCGGCTTCATATCGACGTATTCAGCTACAGCGTCATTTTGCTGCAGGATAGTCTGGCCCTCGCCTATGGTTACTTTGAATTTGTCATCGCAGAAGTTAAGCAGCTCACGAAATCGCCATACACCGGAAAGGTCCAGTGGATTGCTTCTATTTGCCCAGCGTTTGGCAAAATCACTTAATTTCTTTGGAACCTCGATTTTGTCCCAGTTATATTGTGCATCTAAAAGCTCGCCACATTGGGGGCACTTAAACAGCGCCTGTCCGCAGTCGAACTGTGCCCCGCAATCAGGGTTAATACACCTCTGAAAAGCTGCATTAGTTACGCTCATACACGAATTCCTATTATCCGTAATATAACAGCGAAGTAATCTTATCCAAACTTTGGATTTTATACCATAATTTTACGCTTTTCACTATCCTTGTTCAGTGTTGATTTTTTCTATCAGCCCCGGCAGTTCGGAAAGCTGGTTTATCTTCCAGGTTCCTTTCGGAATTTTCTTTCCGTCATTGGTGTAAGCGGCTTTTAAGACGGCTCTCATGCCGGCCTTTACCGCAGGTTTAATATCCTTATTAATGCGGTCTCCTACGAACAATATATTTTCAGACAGCTCGCCGATTCTGTCTGCAGCAATCTTAAAAATTCTGGTGTCCGGTTTTCGGAAGGCAAATTCATACGAGTAAACTCTAATTGTAAAAAAGTCAAGTATGCCCAGTTCTTTTAAATGCTGCTCCAGGAAACAGCCGTTCACGCAGGTATTTGAGACTATGCCGAGCTTAAGACCCAGATTTTTAAGGGCACTTAAGGTCTCTATTATTTTCGGCTCGACCTGCGCGATTTTGCTCAACGGCTTGTACCACAGCCACGCCAGGTGTCGCCACTGCTGCTCGTCAAGCGTGAGCCCCCTTTTCGTGCCGACCTTTTTTAATAATGCCAGCGTATCGAAATCCCTTCCAATTATATTCCACAGCAGGCGGCGTATGTGCAGACGTATCAGGTTTCGGCAGAGGTGATATTTAAAATGATTCACCGGTTGGTCCAGATTTTTCAGGAAATCGTAAGATGCTCCTGCCCCAGACACAAAAATCCGGGTCGTTTTGACTTTACCAAAATCCAGCAAAGTGTCACCCAGGTCGAAAAGGACAGCTTTTATTTTTTTGTCCGGCATAAATAATAGCGCCGATGCGTTTATGTGTAAACTGGGTTTATTTATCTGCTTATTTTTCTTAGAGGCGGCAAGTCGTCACCGAATACTTCTCGAATCCACTCGAACATTTCCTCATCCGATACCATAGATACCCTGTCGGCTGCATACTCAGCGTCAATTTTGTCTTTTATTTTGGTTATGCGAGGGTCGTGCTTGGGTATTTCAATCTGGTACCTGGCTTCTATCCAGTGTTTGATGCCCGCGGCTCCGCTTTTATCAGTAATTGCTACACCGGTAGGGCGATTGAGTAATTTCTTCGTGTCGAAGCAATTGTATATTTCCTCGTCTTTTAGCAGGCCGTCTGCGTGGATTCCAGCCCTGGTCATATTGAAATCTCTTCCAACGAGCGGATAGTTATGCGGAATATCAAAGCCGAGCTCTTTTCTGGCGTACTCAGCCAATTCGGTTATGGCCTGGTAATTGACACCTTCAACTAGACCTTTCAATTGGGCATGTTCGACCACAAGCGCCTCCAGAGGAGGATTGCCTGTTCGCTCTCCAGAGCCGAATATTGCGGCGTTAGCGGCGCTGCAGCCATATAGCCAGGCCGTTACAGCATTTACCTGAACCTTGTGCAAATCGTTATGGCCGTGCCATTCCAATCGTTCTGAGGGGACACCAATTTGCCGAAGCCCGTGCACAAGTTTCGGGACGCTGCGCGGCAGGGCGACCTCAGGCCAGGGAACGCCAAATCCGAGAGTATCACAAAGACGTATCTTGACCGGCTTATTATATTCTTCGGAGAGCTTCATTAGCTCCACGGCGAACGGCAAAACGAAACCTTCATAATCGGCTCGTGTAATGTCCTCGAAATGACAACGTGGTATAACACCGTTATCCAGTGCGGCTTTGGCAATATCAATATATGCACTGATTGCCTGAGCGCGTGTCTTTCGCAGCTTCAGGAATATATGATAGTCGCTTGCCGAGGTCAAAATTCCGGTTTCGGCGAGCCCCATTTTCGCGACGAGCTTAAAATCGGCTGCAACAGCCCGTAT
The DNA here is from genome assembly GCA_964653945.1 of uncultured Pirellulales bacterium. Classification (GTDB taxonomy): domain Bacteria; phylum Planctomycetota; class Phycisphaerae; order Sedimentisphaerales; family Anaerobacaceae; genus CAZBWE01. The sequence continues at coordinate 4,949 of CAZZHL010000030.1, read as the reverse complement.
CCAGCCGGTTATCTCAGGATACTTGTAACCTCGCTCTTTGCACAGCTCCACCGCCTTTCTATCGCGCTGCGAGTATAAAAAGAACTCACATTGGCGAATCAAGCCGGTGCCGCCATCTATCTCGTGCAGGAAGTCGAATATCCTCAGGATTTGCTCCGGCTTATATGGCGGGCGGGCCTGCTGGCCGTCGCGGAAGGTTGTGTCCGTTATCCAGATTTCGTCTGGAATGTCATACTCAACTCTTTCGTTATCGAATTTTACCCTGGGAAATTCAGTATAGAGGAAAGTTTCGCGATATAGATTAGGTTTATCTACGTCAACGAGTTTAGTGCTTTTTTTCGCCATTATTCATCTCCAATCTGGCTACAACTTAGCGTTTCAGGCTACGGAACACTCCGCCCCGACGGGCCGCCAAGACGAGTACGTTGTTGGCCCTTTATTGTTCAGCCGGCCATCTTATATATCACTCGGAATACAAGCAGTGGCCGAGATGGGAGTCGAACCCATACGCCCTTTCGGACAGGGGATTTTAAGTCCCCAGCGTCTGCCATTCCGCCACTCGGCCGATATATCGTATTGCGTATATCGTGCTGCGTGTCGCGTTTCAACGTAGGTTTGATTTTTACCACGATACGCATTACACACTACCCGATACGCACGACGCACGACGAAATAGCTTAACGCAATTAGCGAAATTTTGCAAATGCTTTCCCAGCTTAAAAATTAGCCACGGATTACGCAGATTTACGCGGAGTTTTTGCCACGAAGGCACAAAGACACAAAGAAAGATTAGACATAGAGATTGTGAAAAATTCTAGATTCTAATCCTTCGACCCTGCTCTACGCTTCGCTCTAAATGGCAGGGCTTCCGACTTTGCTTCCGCCTTCGCCGAGGCTACGGCGGACAAGTGCGCTACGCCGGACAAGTCGCAGGGCAAGCAGGACAGGTATTGAGTATCGATTTTTTTCTTGCATTTTATCGGCCAGGGAATCCGAAATTCACGGAACACAAGGCTGGTTTTGCGCATCTTGTAATTGCTGTGGCTCAACTGAGCTAACTAAAGCTCTGGGATAACGATGGCCATAAAGGATGGGCAATTACCGGAGGTAAAAAATGGACAGGCAAAAATCAATTCTTGTTTTGGTAGTGATTTTATCGTGTGCGGGCGTTTGTTTTGGTAAATATAGCGGCGGAACGGGCGAGCCGAATGACCCATACAAAGTAGCAACGGCTGAGGATATGAACGCAATCGGCACGCATCCAGACGACTGGGATAAGCACTTTTTACTCATAGCCGATATCAATCTGGCTGAATACACAGGCACGCAGTTTAATATCATCGGAACGGATTATTATCTCCCCTTTACCGGCGTATTTGACGGCAACGGCCATACGATTTGGAACTTCACATGGGATTCCAACGGTGTAAGTTATATCGGCTTGTTTGGATATGTAGGTGCTGGTGGTGAAGTAAAAAACCTCTGTATGGAAAATGTGGATGTGAAGAACACCTCATACGGAAAATATGTTTATGCTGGCGGGCTGGTGGGAGAGAACTGGGGCACCATAACAAACTGCTATTCCACAGGCAGCGTTTCGCAAAGCCCAGTGGATGAGTTTTATGATCATGAGTTTGTTGGTGGGCTGGTGGGAGCAAATAGAGGTATAGTTTCCAATTGCTATGCAACATGCAGCGTTTCTGGAGGAGATTTTAGTGTCGGTGGGCTGGCGGGAAGCAATGGCGGCACGATAATGAATTGCTATGCAACAGGCACAGTTTCTGGAGATGGTTATGTCGGTGGGCTGGTGGGTGACAATTACGGCACGATAACTAATTGCTATTCCACAGGCAGTGTTACAGGAAACAATTATGTCGGCGGGCTGGTGGGAGGCAATGGCAGTTGCCGCTCAAATAGAAATAGCACGATAACTAACTGCTATTCTACAGCCGGTGTTACAGGAAACTATTATGTCGGCGGGTTGATAGGGGGCAATTGGTGTGGTACGATTTCAAATTGTTATTCAACAGGGGCCGTTGATGGAAATGCTCACGCCGGCGGCTTGGTAGGATACAACGACACTGGTGTTATTGCTTCTTTCTGGGATGTTAATACCACAGGTCAGTTAATCAGTGACGGCGGGGAAGGCAAAACCACCGCTGAAATGCAGACCATGAGTACATATTGGGGTTGGGGGTGTGACCCACAGGTATGGACAATCGATGAGGGGAATGATTACCCCCACCTTGCCTGGGAAAATAATCTTGGCGAACCTATTTCGCCCACATTATCCGATTTGCTGGATGGAACTGGTACCCAAAATGACCCTTACCTGATTTATACCGCTGATGAGCTTAATATGATAGGGTTATTTTCGTGCTTTAACAAGCACTTTAGGCTTATGGTGAATATTGACTTAGGTGATTTCTCAGGTACACAGTTTAATATCATTCCGGTGTTCACCGGTATTTTTGACGGGGCTGGCTACACGATTTCCAATTTCACATACACTACGACTGACACCGACTATATTGGCCTTTTTGGTCATGTCGATGGCCCGAATGCAGAGATTAGGGATTTGACTTTAATCGAACCTCATGTTAACGCAGCAGCTGATTACGTTGGATGCCTTGTTGGCTTCCTGAGAAATGGAACGATTATTAATTGCGACGTCGAAGGCGGCAGTGTGTCAGGATATTCTTTTATCGGTGGGCTCGTGGGAGTCAATTACGAAGGGACGATTGAAAACTGCTGTTCCACAGGCAGCGTTATAGGTGTTTGGTACATCGGCGGGCTGGTAGGAGGCAATTGGGAAGGCACGATTTCGGACTGCTATGCAACGGGAAGCGTTGCGGGAGTTGATGATGATGTCGGCGGGCTGGTGGGTGACAATTACGGCACGATAACTAATTGCTATTCCACAGGCAGTGTTAGCGGAAGAAATTCTGTTGGCGGGCTGGTGGGAGATAATGGCGGGATGATTTCAAACTGCTATGCAACAGGAGATGTTTCAGGAGATGTATACGTTGGCGGGCTGGTGGGAGACAATGGCGGGATGATTTCAAACTGCTATGCAACAGGCAGCATTACAGGAAACGATTATGTCAGCGGGCTGGTGGGACGCAATTACAAAGGCACGATTTCGAATTGCTATGCAACAGGTGAGGTTTCAGGAGATCGGTGGGCCCGCGGACTGGTGGGATACAATACAGGCACAGTTACTGCTTCTTTCTGGGATGTGAATACCTCCGGCCGGACAACAAGTTATGGTGGAGAGGGTAAAACTACAGCCCGAATGCAGGATATCAACACATTTCTTGATGCCGGCTGGGACTTTGTATGTGAGACAGAAAACGGCACAGATGATGTGTGGATGATTAATGAGGGAGTAGATTATCCGAAATTAGTCTGGGATGTAGGGTGTTTTCCATGTGGGCACGAAGATTATGATGAATGGCTTGCGGTTGGTAAGCCGCTCTGCTGGTGCTGTCCGAGGCAGTGTCATGGTGATACAGATAATCGGAAGGAAGGCAGCGCTAAGACCGGATACTTCTATGTTCATTTCAAAGACTTGAACCTGCTGATATATGCTTGGAATATAAAAGAGCCACCTGATGGTCCGGGGATTGCCTGGCCGGACCCTAACATCTGTGCCGACTTTGACCATAAAGCAGAGGGCAGCACAGAGACCGGATACTACCGTGCCCATTTCAACGACTTGAATATCCTTTTGAGCAATTGGAATATAAAAGAGCCGCCGGATGGGCCGGGTATTGAGCCCAACTGCCTGGATTGTCCATAATGCAGGCTGCCATAAGACAGGCCAATGTCTCGGCGAAGGCCAAAGCCGTTTAGAATTTTCGAGGCCACAGGTGCGAGAGTGAATCTCTGATTCGCCCTGTTATTTGAGCCAGAAGGATTTTGCGGCTAAGAGATTTTAATTGCGGGTCATCGATGGACTCGCGATGAGCTAAATCCAGGGCGTAGTCGAGTCTTTTTGAGGCATCAGATAATCTGCCCATTTTGAGGTATACAAGGGCAGAATCCCGTAACGCAGGAATATGCTCGCTGTTGATATCAAGTGCGTTGGCAAAGAATTCCGCGGCTTCTTCTAAAGCGCCATTCATGGCCCTGATAAGGCCGAGATAGTAGTAGGCATCCGCATTGGCGCAATTGATATCGATAGCCCTTAGCAGGCAATGTGATGCATAATCGAGCTCGTCGATTGCCAGAAACATCGAGCTCAGAGAAACGAGTATATCATCATCTTCTGGGAAAGTTTTCAGCTCGGAAATCAGATATGCCCTGGCCTGTTGTAATTTGTTTGTCATTAACGCATATTGAGCCAGCCGGTAGTATGGTCCTGTTAGTGAATCATCAGCGTGTAACGCCTGGTTGTACAGTTTTATTGCCCGCTGAAAATCTGCGTTGTTGAAGGCAATTTCTCCCAGCTGAAACAATGCCGGTGCAAAATCGCTTCTTAGCTCAAGCAGCCGATTGAACTTTTCCTTCGCCGATTCGATATCACCGGATTCGAGTAAAAACAAACCGAAATCGAGGATGGCGTCGGTGTCACCCGGGTTGGTTCGAAGCTCTTCGAGAAAATACTCACGAGTGCGCTGGCTGTCCCCGTCGGACCAGTAGGCCTGGGCGATTCGGTAGTTAATTTGCGGGTGGTTTGGCTCAAACTCGGCTGTCTTTAGCCAGCAGCGAATAGCTTTTTTAAACTGGCCCCGAGCATAGAGACTATTGCCGATATTGTAATAGCAAAGTGCACAATCCGGATTTATCTGCTGGGCAAGATAAAACATCTGCTCAGCCAGGTCGTGCAGTCCCATCTCAGTATAAGTAATTATCCGGTTGCAATAGCACGGCTCAAAGCCAGAGTCGAGCTGCTGGACCTGCTCGAAGGTATCGATGGCTAAATCATATTGGCCTGTCCGAGTGTA
>CAZZHL010000029.1:0-12852 GCA_964653945.1 uncultured Pirellulales bacterium | reverse complement strand
TGATAAAGCTGATGACAATGGTCAGCGTGGTTTTCTCAGGTGTTGTGGTGAAATTCGCTCCTATTGTTGGCGGCTGGCTCGGCATCGGCAAATAACTTGCGTCTGATTGTGCAGTTGACGCAACCGGCTAATATGAGTAATCTATTGGGGTGGCCGAATCGGCCGCCCCTTTTTTATTTAAGCTGAGGATAGAAGATTTGACAAAGAGGCGGATTTCGACAGCAAAGGCATTTGCGCTGGTTGCAGCGAACATAGCAGCCGACCGGAATTGTACTGATATTGTGGTTCTGGATTTGAAGGGAAAATCGCCTGCGACTGATTATTTTGTAATCGTCACAGGCACAAGCGACAGGCAGATGCGTGCTGTTGCCAACGAAATCTGTGAAGAGGCAAGAAAACAGGGCATGGAGCGGTTCGGCCGGGCCGGTTATGAGCAGGGACGCTGGATTTTGCTCGACTATGTCGATGTCGTAATCCATATCTTCGACACCGAATACAGAGACTACTACGATTTGGAATTACTCTGGGGTGATGCAAAGAGATTGAAAATTTAAGACTTGTCCGCCTGAGGCGGATTGATTGTTGATAAATGATAATGTTTTGTAGAGAACAGTTTAGAACGTCATTTCGAGCGAGCCAAAGGCCCGGCCTCGCCTACGGCGAGAGCCGAGGCGGGCGAGTCGAGAAATCTGTTTTTTAATAGATTTCTCCACTTCGTCTCGACAAGTCGAGACTCCGGTCGAAATGACGAGGGTTCTTTTCTGCAAAGCAAATTGAATATCGAATGAAGCCAGTTAAAGACATACTTGAAGAACGCATATCCGCGGCGATGAAACAGTGTGCACATAGCAGCGGTACTTGCCCGGCTATTGTAAGACCTTCCACAGACCCAAAATTCGGCGATTATCAGGCCAATGGTGTAATGGCACTTGCCAAAAAGCTCAAGACCGAACCACGAAAACTGGCTGAGGAAGTGCTAAAAAATTTATCCGCCGCAGCGGATTTGGATATCGCCGATATTTGCGAGCCGCCGGAAATCGCAGGTCCGGGCTTTATTAACCTACGTCTCAAATCCGATTTTATCGCTGACGGATTGCTTGAGATAAACAAAGATAAAAAGCGACTTGGTATTGAGACAATCGGACAGCCAGAGACTATCGTTGTTGATTTCTCAGGCCCGAATATCGCCAAGCAAATGCACGTCGGCCATTTGCGAAGCACCATTATTGGCGACTGTATCTGCCGAGTTCTCGAATTCCTCGGCCATAAAGTCATCCGCCAGAACCACATCGGTGACTGGGGCACACAATTCGGCATGTTGATGGCTTTACTGGATGAGAAGTCGCAAGAAACACAGAAACACACTGGAGTTGCGCTTCATCATTCTGAAGTTAGTAGGCTTCCCCTTATGGTCTTTGAGGAATTCTATAAGGAGGCAAAGCGGCGATATGATGAGGATGAGGAGTTTGCAAAGGCGGCAAGAGCAGCTGTAGTAAGTTTGCACAATGGTGAACCGAAGTATACGATGCTTTGGTTGACTATTGTTGACGAGTCGCGCAAACATTATTTGGCAATATACAACCGGTTAGGTGTAAATCTTGCTGAGGCGGACGAACGCGGTGAGAGTTTCTACAAGGATATGCTGAAGGGTGTTGTTGAGGAGTTGTTGAATCGCAAGATCGCTGAAAAATCGCAGGACGCGATATGCGTATTTCCGGTGGATTCGACAGGCTCACCACAGGCAGGATTTAAGAATAAGGAAGGTGAGCCGCTGCCATTTATTATTCAGAAGTCCGATGGTGCGTATCTTTATGCAACAACGGATTTGGCGGCGTTGAAGTATCGTGTCGAGAAATTAAAAGCGGACAGAATTGTTTACGTTACAGATGCCCGGCAGAAGCTCCATTTTGATATGCTCTTTGCAGTGGCACGAATGGCTGGCTGGGCAAAAGATGAAACCGAGCTTTTCCACGTTAAATTCGGCAGCGTACTTGGCGAAAATGGCAAGCCGTTAAAAACGCGCGAAGGTGAAAATGTAAAATTAAAAGAGCTGCTCAATGAAGCGGTAGAACGAGCAAAAACAATCGTCGAAGAAAAAAATCCCAACCTTCCGCCAGATAAAAAGAAAGAAATTGCACAAGCCGTCGGAATCGGTGCCGTCAAATACGCAGATTTTTCCAATAACAGAACCAGCGATTATGTCTTCAGCTTCGATAAGATGCTGGCGATGGATGGCAACACCGCTCCATATATGCAATACGCCTACGCACGGATAAAATCCATCGAACGAAAGGGCCAGACCAAAGACATTGATGTAGAGGCAGAACTATCCGGCTTGAAAGAGTTGAGTTTGACTGAGCCGGCTGAACTGGACCTGGCAAAGCATCTGATTCGTTATGGAGAAGCAATACAGGATGCCATCGCTGATTACAGGCCTAATTATTTAACTGCATATCTGTATGAACTGGCCCAGAAGTTCAGCGTTTTTTATACGAATTGTCCGGTTCTCGATGCCGGGCCGGATAAAAGACCAACCAGATTATTGCTCTGTGATTTAACCGCAAAAACAATCAAACACGGCCTAAGCGAGCTTCTATGTATAGAAGTTGTAGAACAAATGTAACAGGGCCAACCAATGAAAATCGTCCAGACAGAATTCAGCATAAGCACCAAAAAGCGTAACCAGCTGATGGATATTACAAGCCAGGTTCGCTCGGCTGTCAAACAGTCGGGCATAACGAATGGCGATGTAATTGTCTATTGTCCTCACACAACCGCGGCGATAACCATAAACGAAAACGCCGACCCGAGTGTTTCGCACGATTTACTTTTAACTCTGGAGGAGGTCATACCTCATAATCGGCCGGGATATAAGCACTACGAAGGTAATTCCGATGCACATTGTAAAAGCTCTCTGGTTGGATGTAGCGAACAAATCCTGATAAAGGACAGGACACTTTCGCTCGGCACCTGGCAGGGAATTTTCTTTTGCGAATTTGACGGCCCCCGCAGCAGAAAAATATACGTCCAAATTCGTGGAGAATAAGAAACGCGTTTATACAACCCCTACTTTTTCGCTAAGTTCACGTCGGTTGAAAAATATGCGCATAAAAAAGGCGAGGTGGTGGGACCGGCTGGGGGGGAGACCGGTGTGCCACACTGCCTCGCCGAGGTTCGTAAGCTGCTGAAAGCAGCATAAATTCATTGTTTGAACAAAGTTGAGACCTTAATAGCTCCTCGAAAGCTTGTCAAGTACAAACTGAAAATTTTTCTTGGCTATCTTACCCCACAACCTATATTCCGTTAGTGCAGTTATTATACAAGTTATCAGGATAAAATGCAAGACAAAAAATTGCTTTTTTCTATTTTTTTGTAGCTATTCCAGGCTGGAATTATAGAGCGGTGCGTTTTGAGCAATTGTGCTTGTCAGCTTAAATTATCGGTCAATAAGCTAAAAAATTGGCATTTCCAAACTTGGTCGGCGACAGTTCTGAAACCACGTCTGTAGCCCTCGAAATAACCGAAACCCCGTTAGAAATCCCCGATGTTAGCAGGGATATGCAGGACTGAGCTTTCTTCTAACGGGGAAACGTCGAGACTCCCCTGCTACGGCACGCTCCCACCGCCAGCCAGTGCGCCAGGACCAGTGGTAAATCCGGATTGTCCTGAAGAATTCAGTACAAAATCTGATAATAAAAACCCTATAGTTACATTTATTTTGTGGTCAGTGGCTCCTATCCGAGGCAGACTCGGAATATTAGAAAAAAAACATCGAAATGTTTATCTTGATTGTTTTTATGCTGGCAAAAATTTCCATAGATTGATAGTTTGATTTTTTATCTGTTTTGTAGTAGATTAAATCTTAAATTTTAGCTCTTAACTATTTTTATGGTGAAGATTTCTGAGAAAATAGAACGCGTCAAAGACACCATTAACTCTGCCTGTGCTCATGTTGGCAAAGACCCCGGCGAGATAAAGCTCGTCATTGTGACTAAATCAGCTACATTCGAACAAATAAAAGGGGTCCTTAAACTGGGCTTTACCAACCTCGGTGAAAACCGGGTTCAGCAGCTAAAGAAAGTTTCCACTCAGGTAGCAGAGTTTTTACAAGGACCGGACGGCGATTTAGCTCTGCTGGGCCAGGTCAGTTGGCATATGATAGGTCATCTACAGCGTAATAAGGTACGCCAGGTCTTGCCCATGGTTTCTCTGATACACTCGGTTGATACTCTTCGGCTGGCGGAGGAGATAAACACTTCGGCGGCAAAGCTGGACTTGTGTCCCAAAGTGCTCCTGCAGGTCAATACCTCTAACGAACCGCAAAAATATGGTGTTCCCGTAGGTGCAGCAATACATCTGGCTGAACAGATAGAGACCCTGCCAAATCTAAAGCTGGTTGGCCTGATGACAATGGCACCACTAACGCATAATAAGGATGTAGTTCGAGCTTGTTTTGTTCGGGCGAGGGAGTTATTTGTCGAAACGCGCGGCGAGAAGATTGTCGGCCCACAGTTTACCGAGCTAAGTATGGGAATGAGTTCGGACTACGAAGTCGCCATCAAGGAAGGCGCAACTATCCTCCGCATCGGCTCAGCAATCTTCGCTGGCTGAACACCGTCCCTGCTACAGTAAGGGGGGAAAAACGCAAGAAAAACGCAAAGTTGCATACCTAACAAGCCGAATTTAGCTTATAGATTGTGAGCTGTCGTTCGCCTATATGCCGACGACTAAGCCTTGTCCCTGCAAAAGCGGGGAACCAGTAATAAGAAATGGATTCCTGCCCCTGCTTTCGCTGGGATGAAAATCTTGTGCAGGAATGACATTAGTCCTATAACGCAACCAAAAAGATAACCTGTCTTGAGCGTAGTCGAAAGATTAGTATGGAAAAAGCGGAATTACTAAGCTCAACCGAAGCACTAAAAAGCTTCACAGATGTTCTATACCTGACAGACCAGAAACAGATGCCGCTTGAGATAAAGCGGCTTTTGAAGGAGAGGGGGCTTTCATTTGCAATAATACCGACAGACAAATTTGCCTGGATACGTGACCGTCTCGACCTTATAGGAACCGTCATTATCGACGCAAATGAATTGTTCATATCACAGCAGCAGAGGTTGGCTCGAATCGTCGAATCGCTCGAGATAGAAGGTGTTGGTGTGATTTTGCTCACGGACCGTGTGGACGTACCAATTAAAAGTTTTTCTTTGTCACCTGAGAAGACCAGTTTTTCTATGACCAGCACAATGAAATCAGTCTCTATAAATGAATTGTGGCTTAGAATCAGCGTTAATCTTGCATATCGCAAAAAGAGTTCTGGAATCGCAGTAAGACCTTCGGGTTTGCTGAAACAAGTGCAGGCAATTCACAGGAATAAACTTGCAGAGCAGCTTCAAATGACCGGGGCCCTAGTGGACAACCTGGCAGAGCAGCTTCGTTTAGCTGGGCTTGTTCAGCAGGATTTTCTTCCCTCTGTCCTGCCTAATACCGATGAAGTACGATGGGCCACAGCTTTTTTACCGGCCGAGTGGGTCTCAGGCGACATTTACGATATCGTTCGTGTCGACGAGCAGCACATAGGTTTTTATATAGCTGATGTCGTCGGCCATGGAATGCCTGCAGCACTTTTGACGATTTTCCTGAAACAGTCTCTGGTTATGCGGGAGACCATTGAGAGAAATTACCGCGTATTCTCACCGGCGGAAGTTATGAAAAATCTCAATACACGGATGACCGCACAGAAACTCTCCGGCTATCAGTTTGCTACCTGTTGCTATTGTCTGCTGAATACAAAAACACTCCAGCTGACCCATGCTCGCGCCGGACATCCTTATCCAATTCTTATCAGAAACGAACAGCAGCCGGAACAATTGGAAATTCGGGGCTCACTGCTGGGGGTCTTTGAACAGGCTGAATACATCCAGCAAACCATTCAGCTCCAGGCCGGCGATAAGCTGTTGTTATATTCCGATGGAGCAGAGCCTTTTATAGGCAGATTCGATGATTTAACCGGCTTTCGTTTCAAAGAGCAATTTTGTGAAATCAAGGGTTTACCTGTTGTTGATCTGATGGATAAGCTCGGCGAGCTTGCACAGAATCAAAAAGTCAAACCATCCGAAGTTGACGATATTACAATGGTTGGCCTTGAAATCCTTTAGTTAGTCCGGCCTGTCATTGCGTCAAATACCATTATAGACAACAAACATGCCTTTTTTGCATCCAGGAAATTACTTGCAAAAACACTCCCTGCGGTTATACTTAACAGCACAAGAGCACAAGGGTATATTACGACTTGTGCTCTTGTGGCTTGTGCACTGTATTGGGAAAGGATGAGCAAATGGCAGAGAAAGATACCGATTTGCAGAAAATAAAAGAGCTTATTGAAATAATGAAAGAGAACGACTTAGTTGAGATTGAAATAAAGCACGACGATGACAAAATCTTTCTGAAACGCTCAGGAGGCCAACAGCCAATTGTAACCACTGCACCGACGGCTGGACTTCAATCCGGAGCAGTTACCTTAGAGCAAGCCCGCCCGGCACCTATAGCCACAGGGTCTTTAAGTCCACAACAGCAGGAAGAATTAGTGGATATAAAATCGCCTATCGTAGGAACTTTCTATGCAACACCAAGCCCTGATTCGGAACCTTATGTTGAAATCGGCTCACAAGTTAATCCGCAGACGGTCGTTTGTATAATCGAGGCGATGAAGGTAATGAACGAGATAAAGGCCGAAGCATCCGGAACGATTGCTGAAATTCTGGTAACCAATGGCCAGGCCGTTGAATATGGCCAGGTCCTTTTCAGAGTCAGACCAGACTAATTCGTGACCCGTGCCACGGGTCACGAGACACGAGACACGAAAATATGTTTTCAAGAATTTTAATAGCAAACCGTGGTGAAATAGCGCTGCGTATTATCCGTGCCTGTTACGAGCTTGACATTGCATCGGTAGCGGTTTATTCCGAGGCCGATAAAGATGCTCCATACTTGCAGCTTGCCGACGAAGCCATTTGTATAGGTCCTGCCGAGGCGGCAGAAAGTTATCTGAATATCCCACGTATCATAAGCGCTGCGGAAATCGCTGATGTCGAGGCAATCCACCCGGGTTATGGCTTCCTGGCTGAGAATATAAACTTTGCCCGGATATGCCGGGACTGCGGGATAACGTTTATTGGCCCTCCTGTGGAAGCAATGCAGCTGCTCGGTGATAAGGTCGAGGCCCGCAAACTGGCGAGCAAGGCGAAAGTAAAGGTGGTGCCCGGCTCGGATGGTACTGTCGAGAATGTGGATGAAGCGTTAAAACTGGCAAACGAGATTGGCTACCCTGTGATGATAAAGGCCTCCGCTGGCGGCGGTGGGCGTGGTATGAGGGTTGCGCATAATGATATCAGCTTTCGTTCCGCATTCGGGGCGGCGCAGGCCGAAGCAAAAGCCGCTTTCGGGGACGGCAACGTGTATCTGGAAAAGTGTTTGCTTGAGCCACGCCACATAGAAGTGCAGGTGCTGGCTGACAACGATGGCAATGCAGTGCACTTTTTTGAGAGGGACTGCACCATCCAGCGAAGGCATCAAAAGATGATTGAGGAATCGCCCTGTCCCATCCTCGATGAGCGCGACAGGGAAGAACTGTGCAATGCCGCTTTGCGGATTGTAAAAGAGGCGAAATATGTCAATGCCGCAACGATTGAGTTCCTCCTGGACAAGGACAAAAAGTTTTACTTCATTGAGGCCAATACACGCATCCAGGTCGAGCACCCCGTTACTGAAATGGTTACAGGCCACGATTTGATTAAATGGCAGATAAAAATTGCCGCAGGTCATAAAATCAAGCTCAAACAAAGAAATATTAAACATTCCGGTGCTGCAATTGAATGCCGGATTAACGCTGAAGACCCAAAGAATAATTTTGCTCCCTCTCCCGGCACGATTGAACGGTTAATTCTGCCTGGAGGCCCCGGCGTCAGAGTTGATACACACGTTCATCAGGGCTGGAATGTCTCGGCAAAGTATGATTCGATGATTGCCAAGCTTATTGTCCATCAAAGAACGCGAACCGAAGCCATTGAAACGATGAAAAGGGCCTTGTCTGAATTTGTTATCGAGCCAATCAAAACCACCATCCCCGCCTGCCTGGATATTATCTCTCACAACCTCTTTGCCAAAAGCAAAATCGACACCAGCTTCGTCGAACGAAACTTCTGACAGTTGTCCTTGGATAACTGTCATTCCCGCGAAGCTTGCCCTGAGCGAAGTCGAAGGGGCGGGAATCCATTGTTGTATCATCCCGAGCGCAGCTAAGAAATCTGATAAAACATTTGACTTTTAGTGTTTAATTAAGCTACAGTTATTTTAGTTTATGCGATTGTGTATAGAAAAACCAATCTATAGGAACGGGAGAAATAAGATATGACAAATCATGAGGAAATAGTGCAAAGTCCCGGATTTAAAGACAGTAAGACCGGGCTTGTCGTATTTGGGATTATTCAGATTATTTTCGGCGGATTTTGTGCGCTCGCAATACCTCTCATGATATTAGGCATGTTCGCATCAACCCTTAGCGATAAAAGTTCGGCTCCGCCCATGAGTGTTCGCATAATAATTCCTGGCATTTTGTTCTATGCGCTATTAGCGGTTTGGTTTATCTGGATGGGAATCGGCTCTATCAAGGCCCGACGCTGGGCAAGAGCGCTCATTTTGGTTTCTTCATGGCTTTGGCTTATCTGTGGGATTGGCGGACTTATTTTTGTAGTCTTATTTATGCACAATATGTACAAGCACATGGACAGAGACACACAGATGCCCCGGATGGCCGTTACCATTATGAAATTCGTGATGTTCGGATTTATGACTGTAATTTACGTCATTATACCCGCGGCGTTTGTTCTCTTCTATGGAAGAAAGAACGTAAAGGCGACATGTGATTTCAGAGACCCTCAGGTTCGCTGGACGGATAAATGTCCTTTGCCCGTTTTGGCTGTCAGTTTTATATTTGCATCTTGGGCGTTTTGGATGCTGTTTGCAGGAATATACAGATGGACAATTCCTTTCTTTGGATTTATCCTCAGCGGCATAGCTGGTGCTTTGGCAGCGCTCATTGCCATTTTGCTGTATCTTTATGTGGCATGGGGCATATATAAGCTGAGAATCAAGGCTTGGTGGTGCTCAGTCTTACTAACTATTGCTTGGACCCTATCGGTTGTTATTACATTCTCGCGCGTTAGCATCTGGGATTTCTATGAAAAGATGGACTTCCCTCAGCAGCAACTGGATTTAATGAAAGAGAGCGGTATTCTCCAGAGTTCTACTGTGGTCTTGTTTTCCGGGCTCTGGTTTCTTGGCTTGCTGGGGTATTTAGTGTACATAAGAAGATACTTTGTATCTTCTTATGACCGGGAAAATACTTCACCGCAGGCAATGCCTTAGCTGTTTATATATATCGTGGAACAATAGCTGTCATTGCAAGTCCGCCGAAGGTGAATAAATGTGGTCTGTGGCTTATTCACTATTCGTGGCTCACTGTTATAAATTTTCTTTTATCTTATCCAATCGCTTCTTAGCATCCGGCTCAGTAGTAAAGAGCTTCTCAAGACTTTCACACACATATTCATCGCAATACGCACAATTCTCAACGCCTTTCCGGCGTGCGCATTTTCTTATCTGACACTTTTTGCTTCCTGAAAATAATCTTTCAGTTTCTATTTTACATCCGTCACAGTCAGTAACATCTTCCGGCTTACATTCCTGGCCGTAGTGCTTTTTAATCTGCTGCGCTATATCAACTCTCATTTTGTATCTTTTTTCTTCGTCCTGCTCCCTCGTTGCCAAATATATAGGGCAGCTATGACAAGTCAGGCCGCAATATGCAATCATTTCTCCCATCTTTTTTCTCTATTTTTGCGCAAGCAGTTTTTGATAGATGGTTTCAATGGTATCGACCATCGTGCTGGGTGCGAATTTTTCTTTTACGGATTCCCAACGGACTTATGGAACTATGAATCAAGTCCTCGTGGAAGCAAGCTGCAATGTGATGTAACTTCCATGCTCTAAAACTACGGAACTTTGTTTAAAGCTATAATAGCTCTGGAGATTACCAAGCAGATGATACCGGCAACAAAGCACCACTTATGAATCGTGTATTTCCAATGGAGACGTTTCTCAACTTTTTCCTTTTCAGCCTTTCTTTCTGAGATATGCTTCTCTTGTTTACTTTTTTCATCGAGAAGCCTTTCCTGCGACCACTGTTGTCCAGATGGGTCTAAAACAACCCTTCCACGAAGCCCTTCATTGAACATATTAAGAACATTCTGTTCTTTTTGCAGCCAACCCGCATGTTTGTAGGCAATAGGAGTCCATTCGAGCCTAGAAAGCCCTGCAAGTCCTGACATGAGTAGCGCTAACCACGAAATGATTTCGAAAAAACATTGCCAGCTTCCCAAAATCATGGATGTTTGGATTGACAATCCTAATATGGTGAAAACAAGTGCAATAACATAGAATTCGAACTTTTGCGCAAATTGGATGGCCACTTCAATGTTTGGGTTTTCTTTAGTTTGGTTCTCCATTTTTTTTATCCTCCATAAAAGTTGACTCGAAAAAGTTATTTATTTGGGTAAACTAGCATTTTATAAACTTGTTCAATGTTGTTAACCATCGTTTCCGGCGCGAATTTTTCTTTTACGGATTCCCGGCCTTGCCGGCCGAGTTTTGTTCTCAATTGCTCATCTTCTATCAGTTCTGCACAGGCCTTGGTTAATTGCTCGATATTTCGCGGCTCGATTAATCGCCCTGTATTTTCATTTACCACCTCTTTTGCACCATCTACATCGAAGGAAATTGCCGGCTTGCCGCATAGCATCGCCTGCGGCAGTGCGCGTGCAAGGCCTTCCCTTAGCGAGCAGTGCACAAGGATATCCGATGATTGAACGGCAAGCGGAATCTGACTCGGCGGCAAAAGGCCCGTGAATTTAATACAATGGGCAAGGCCGGATTCGTAAACCTGCTTTTTATAGAATTCGGATAAGTTACCATCTCCGACAAAAAGCCATACTGCATTATCGAACTTTTTACTAAGCTGTTTCGCCGACTCAATTATGAAGTCATGTCCCTTAAGCTCAAACAGCCTCGCAATAGTTACCATCACAACGGAATTTTTCGAAATGCCGTTATTGACGCGAAATTCGGTTATCTTCTCATCCGGTATCGGCCGCAAAAAGTTGTCCTCTTCGATGGCCGAATATGCGGTAACAAACTTCTCAGGGCTTCCTATGCCCACCGCAAGTGCCTTTTCAGTCATTGCATCAGCCACGCTGATGAAAAAATCCGTTCGTTTCGCAGCGGCCTTTTCAATTGCGATATAAAATTTATTAAGTAACCGGTTTTGATATGGATGAAACGCCAACCCATGTATTGTATGCACTACCGCCGGAGTCTTTGGTCTGGAGTCTTGGCTCTTTGGTCTTAAACTGTATGCTGCATATCGGCCCAATATCCCCGCCTTTGCCGAATGTGTATGGACAATATCCGGCTGGATTTGTCGCAGGAGCTTTTTGATTTGCCGATAGCTGATAGAATCATACAAAGGACAAATGGCCCGAATCATCTTGTTGACTGTCATGACTTTATATTTTTGTCCTTTTGTCTGCTCGAATAGTTCGCCTTCAGGCCCTATAGCCGGGCCGGTTATGAGCGTAACATCGTGTCCGCGCTCAGCCAGCAGCTTGCAGGTGATAAGCGTATTTTCCTGCGCCCCGCCTAATATCAACCGAGTTATTATATGAACAATCTTCAATACTCAATTCTCATCAAACACAAGCCAGCCGCAGGCGCCAACGGTCCTGCTGCTCTACGGTCTTTTGCCTCGAGGATTTCTGTTATTTTTTCCGGTTTCCATCTGCCGAGACCAACCTCGACCAAAGTGCCGACTATATTTCTGACCATATTATACAAAAAGCCACCCCCTTCGACGTCTATATATATCCACTTGTCCTCGTTTTGCGTGTTGCGTATTGCGTATTGCGTATTGTGTATATCTTTATTATCAACGCACGACGCATCACGCATGACGCACGACGAACTGACATTGCAGCTAAAAATAGTCCGTACAGTATGTTCCCTTCTGTCTTTTGCGGTTGCGAAGGATTTGAAGTCTTTTGTTCCGACGAGCAATTGCGCCGCTTGGTTCATTGCCGCTACGTCAATTTTTTTCGGAATGTGCCAGCACTGGTTTAATTTGAGGACCGGCCGGTATCGGCCGGTGTAAATTGTATAATGGTAGAGCTTGCTTTTCGCACCGCCTAAAAGGTCGAATTTCGGTGGCGCTTCCTCTGCGGCTATAATAACAATGTTTGGCGGCAGTCGGTCATTTATTGCATCCGGGAAGTTTTCAGTAGGAATAGGTGAATCAATCTCGAAAAGCGCGGCCTGGCCCAGCGCACTTACGCCCGCATCGGTCCTGCTTGCTCCGTGGACGAAAGTTCGAACTCCGGTAAGGTTTGACACGGCCTCGACAAGCTCACCCTGTATGGTTCTTTTGCCCGGCTGTATCTGCCAGCCGCTATATGTACTGCCGTCGTACTGAACGATGAGTTTTATCTTACGAACAGCCATCACGGCTGATTATAGCAGCTTTTCCGCAATCTGCACAGCATTGAGCGCCGCCCCTTTTCGCAGCTGGTCACCTGCCACCCAGATATTTATGCCGCGGTTCTCAGGTATCGACTCATCCTGACGGATTCGCCCGACGAAGATATCATCTTTGCCGGTAGCATCAATCGGCATAGGAAAGCGGTTATGCTCGCGGTCATCCAGAACCGACACACCCGGCGCAGTGCTCAGCAGGTCTCTTACCTCATC
>CAZZHL010000028.1:0-12889 GCA_964653945.1 uncultured Pirellulales bacterium | reverse complement strand
CTGTTGGAGACTGGCTATAATAATAAATTGACACCGAATTATTTTGTGACAGTTATCAATATGTAATTCTGGCTCGAAGATTCAAAGGTAAAACCATATCGCTATATTCACAACGTACCAAGAACTTTATCGTCACTAATGATATGTTCTTGTCGGTAATGAGCAACCACAAATCTTGACAAATCCCCAGAAGAACATGTACAATGGTTGTATAAAGAGTTTCAGGAAAGAATCCTTACTTTGTAGTTCTTCTTAACATGTTAGGATGCTGATGGTAGATGACCAACTATCACAATCTGAGAAGGTTGCATTGCGCGAACGAATCAAAGAGTTGACTTGTCTCTATGATATCGCACAGATTGCAAGTCAGCCAGATAAATCGCTGGAAGATATTCTACAGGGCATTGTTAAGCTTCTTTCTTCAGCTTGGCAGTATCCGGAAGCAGCTTTGGCTCAACTTGTTTTGGATGGAGTTTCTTATACCACCGGTGACTTTCCCGCGAGCTGTCAGAAACAATCTGCGGATGTTTTCGTTAATGGCAAACCAAGAGGTTTTATTGAAATTGGATATGTGGAGCAAAAGCCTGACCTTGATGAAGGTCCGTTCCTTAAGGAAGAGCGAAGTCTGTTAAATGAAGTTGCCAGACAAACGGCTCTTATTATAGAACGCAAGCAGGCAGAAGAAGATAAATTGAAGCTTTATGACCAGCTCAGGCATGCCGACCGACTGGCCACCGTCGGGATGCTTGCTGCAGGTGTAGCTCATGAATTGAATGAGCCTCTTGGTAACATTCTGGGATTTGCCCAGCTGGCAAAGAAATGCGCGGAGGTTCCTGTATCTGTAAAACAAGACATAGAAAAGATTGAGAAGGCCTCTTTACACACCAGGGAGATTATACAGAAGCTGTTGGTTTTTGCCCGACAGGTGCCACCTGAAAAAAAGCAGGTCAACCTTAATGAAGTGATTGAAGACGGGCTCTATTTCTTCAACGCTCGATGCGCCAAAGAAGGGATTGAACTTATTTGTAATCTTAGCCCAAGTCTTCCGGAAATTGTTGCCGACCCTGTACAATTGAATCAGGTTTTGGTGAATCTGGTTGTCAATGCTTTGCAATCAATGTCTGGAGCAGGCAGGCTCACGGTCCAAACACAGTTTTGCGACCAAAATGTCTGCCTGATTGTGGAAGATACAGGGCCCGGTATTAACGAGGATGTTCTTGATAAAATATTTGTTCCGTTTTTCACAACAAAAGATGTTGGTCATGGGACAGGTCTTGGCCTGCCGGTGGTACATGGAATCATTGCTGCACATGGTGGCTTGATAAATGTTGAAAGCAAAGTCGGTCAGGGTACACACTTTGAAATTCGGCTGCCCGTAAAGAAGCCATAGAAGATAAAGGAAACTAACTAATATGTCATCATCGCCCAAGAAAGAACGCATTCTGGTAGTTGATGACTCTGTAAACACCTTGGAAGTGCTCCAACGAAATCTGATGTCAGAGGGGTATCAGGTTTTTACAGCACCTGGCGTGCCTGAAGCACTCGAAATCCTTGGTGGAACAGAGCTGGATTTGGTTATTACAGACCTCAAGATGCCTAAGGTCAGCGGTCTCGATCTGGTGCGCCATATCCGGGAAAACTTTAAAAACACTGAGGTAATGATGATAACGGGTTACCCTTCGATTGAGGGAGCAGTAGAGGCTGTCAAAACCGGGGCCGAGGAGTTTTTAGCTAAACCTTTCACTGACGCTGAGCTTTTGTCTGCTGTTCGGCGGGTGCTGGACAAAGCAAAAATTCGCAGGTTTACAGATGCTGCCAACCACCAGGTTGCTCCTGTGTATAAAGGCCTTCTCGGAAACTCAAAAGTAATGCACAAAGTTTTCATAGCAATAAGCAAGGCAGCATCCGCTACAGCTACGGTGCTCATTAGTGGTGAGAGTGGTACAGGTAAGGAGCTTGCAGCCAGGGCCATTCACTACAGCGGTGAACGGTCTTCGGCGCCGTTTGTACCTGTCAACTGTGGGGGGATTCCAGAGGGACTTCTTGAAAGCGAGCTCTTTGGGCATGTCAAGGGCGCATTTACCGGAGCTACCGAGTCCCGAGCAGGTCTTTTTCATATTGCTGACGGCGGCACCATCTTCCTTGACGAAATCAGTGATATGAGTATGTCTATGCAGGTTAAGTTTCTCCGTGTGCTCCAGGATAAAGAAGTTTGGATGGTCGGCTCCGACCGGCCGCGAAAAGTAAATGTAAGGATTTTGGCTGCAACCAACAAAGATTTACATAGTTTAGTAAAGAATGAGCTTTTCCGTGAGGACCTGTTTTATCGTGTCAACGTTGTTATGATTAATATGCCTCCACTGAGAGAGAGAGGAGATGACATCTTATTATTAGCACATCACTTCGTAAATAAGTTTGCAGTTGAATTAGGTAGAACCCCACCACGTTTTCCCGATGAGGCATTAAGAAATCTTCACAACTACAATTGGCCTGGAAACGTAAGAGAACTTGAAAATGTAATACAACGTCTTATTGTGATGGCCGATAGAGACTCAATAGATGTAGCTGATTTACCCTCGCTTATGCGTTTTTCAGCTCTTCGCAAAACCGGGTTTACCCGTACCCTTGCTGATGTGGAGGCCGAATACATCAGTAACGTTCTTGCAAGTGTAGGAGGCAACAAGACCCGGGCCGCAGAAATACTCGGCATAGACCGCAAGACGCTGCGTGAAAAGCTTAAAAAATTAGAAGGGGCTTCATGAATTTCCGGGGGCGGGTAATTCTTCCCCAGCGGTTCAAATTTCCCCGCTGATTCACTACTTCTCCAACAAAATAGCTTCTATAGTGAGTCTACATTTCAATAAGGAACAATTTCGTCAAATTCACCGATTTGGGACAAATTCTTTCGGTGTGGCCGCTTTACAGTTACCTCACACTAATGGTTTATTTCCGTTATTTAACACTTGGCACGATTATTGCTTCGTTTATTGGGTAATTGCCGGTTTTTGGTTACAGAGGAACATTTTCAGTGTATAGGAGACTATAAGCAGCTTTGTAGGCCGAAGTCGTACTTGGATAAACTGAAAAAAGGAGAATCTGTCGCAGAAAAAAGAAAGGTCGGACCGATTAATGAAGAATGATTCGCCGCAAAACTTCAACTATGGTTGGGACAGAATCCCAATTATGTCAGAAAGCAATATGGAATATCGCAGCCTGTGCTCCTCGTGCAAAAATGCTGTAGACTGCACTTTTAAAAAAGACCGCCAAAAACCTACGTTATATTGTGAAGAGTTCGAAATTTATATACGCCCTCCGATGGAGACCGCCGGAAAAGAAAAGCCATCGCCAGCTACCTTGGTTAATGCTGAGCAGGGGGATTCAGGCAAATTCATTGGTCTTTGCAGCAATTGTCATAATCGCAGAACCTGTGCTTTTCCAAAGCCCGAAGGTGGCGTCTGGCACTGTGAGGAGTACAGATAGAATGAAACAAGAGCAGGCTGTTTCAAACAAGGAGATTATCTGCTCGCAGGAGCAAGTAGATTCAAAAGATATTTTAAGAATCCTGGAAAAGCACAACCAGGCCAAAGGCGGACTTATCGCTATCCTTGAAGAGGTCCAGTCTAAGTATGGCTACCTTCCTGAGGCATCGCTCAGAATAGTCGGTGAGAGAACAGGTCGTTCCTTAGTTGATATATACGGTGTAGCAACGTTTTACAGATTTTTTAGTCTGCAACCTAAGGGTAAACACCTTGTTTGTGCATGTCTCGGCACGGCGTGTCATGTTCGGGGCGCGCCAAGAGTGGTAGCAGAACTTGAGCAGCAGCTGGGTATAAAAGCAGGTCAGACAACACCAGATAAGGAATTTACACTGGAAACAGTGAATTGCTTAGGCGCCTGCGCTCTTGGGCCGGTGGTTGTTATTGACGGCCATTACTTTTCAAAGGTCAGAAAATCAAGAGTCAGACAACTGTTAGATGAAGCACGCAAGGGATTTGACAAATTCGACATAGCAAGGGATAAACGGATATTCCCTATCGATGTAAGTTGTCCCCATTGTAACCACAGTTTCAAGGATGAGACTTTTGCCATCGATGGTTACCCCTGCCTAAAGATAAACGTTGCTATGGATCACAAGGTGGGCTGGATAAGGCTATCTTGTTTGTATGGCAGTTATAGTGTTTCTACTGAGTTTGAAATTCCAGAAGGTGTGGTTGTTAATTTTATTTGTCCGCATTGTAATTCAGAAATTCACAGCACGTCGGATTGTTCGGAGTGCGGGGCACCAATGATACCAATGCTTGTTGAAGGTGGCGGTATAATTTGGATTTGTTCGCGCCGTGGATGTAAGAACCATATGTTAGATTTGGCTTAGTTAAAGTAATAAGCGAGACTGGTTATTTGGTACAAATGTTTGTGTAAGGTAGTGAAATGCTGAGATTATCTTCTATAAGTGAGCTGAAAGAATTACGCGGAATTCTTTCCGACGCATCTGATGAAAACCGGTCTTGCTTAGTCATTCCCGCTGGAACATGCGGTCTGGCCAGCGGAGCCGGTGACCTTATACGCGTAGCCAAGCGTGAGATTCTGGCGAAAGGTCTGACCAAAAAAGTTCGTCTCCGTATCACGGGTTGCCACGGTTTCTGCCAAATGGAGCCGTCCGTACTTGTAGAACCTCGGCGTGTATTTTACCCATGGGTCGGCCTCGAACAGATGAAACGCATCGTTGAGGCTGCGGCAAAAGACATAGTCCTCACAGACATGCTTTTTGTAGACCCAGAAACCGGCTAGTCGGTGGAAAAACAGGATGATATACCTTTTTTCAATAAACAGGTCCGCAGACTTCTTGCCTGGAACGAGAAAGTAGATCCTATACGCATTTATAACTATATTGAAAGCGGTGGATATTCTGTATTGATGGAAGTACTTACTAAAGGCGATCCCGATTGGGTGCTGCAAGAGGTTAAACATTCAGGGCTGCGTGGTCGCGGTGGTGGTGGATTTCCAGCAGGGCTCAAATGGGAGCTGCTGGCAAAACAACCCGGAGACCGTAGTAAATTTCTTGTGTGTAATGCCGACGAGGGTGACCCTGGGGCCTATATGGACCGCAGCGTGCTTGAGGGCAATCCACACAGCATTATCGAAGGAATGGTCATCGGTGCTTACGGTACCGGGGCAACAGAAGGTATAGTTTATGTTCGTCATGAATACCCCTATGCAATTAAGCATCTGAATATAGCCCTAAAACAGGCACATGAACTTGGCCTTTTGGGTGAAGACATACTCGGAACCGGCTTTTCATTTGACATCAAAGTTATCAAGGGTGCCGGAGCATTTGTATGCGGTGAAGAAACTGCACTGATACGGTCCATTGAAGGGAAAATGGGCGAACCACGTCAACGACCGCCTTTTCCTGTACATAAAGGTATTGACGGCAAACCAACCGCAATTAACAACGTTGAGACCTGGGCGAACATCCCTTTCATTTTCAGGTTAGGAGCCGAGGAATTTGCAAAGGTCGGAACTAAAAATAACTCAGGCACCAAAATATTTAGTTTGGTCGGAAAAATTAAGAATACCGGCCTTGTTGAAGTGCCAATGGGTACCACCATTAAAGAAATCGTGTATGATATCGGTGGTGGCGCTGTAGGAAAAGCCAAAATAAAGGCGGTACAAACAGGAGGCCCATCTGGGGGGTGTATCCCTGCAGAGAAGTTTGATTTGCCGGTAGATTACGACAGCTTAACTGCCGCAGGGTCAATCATGGGCTCTGGTGGTATGATTGTGATGGACGAAAATACCTGCATGGTAGATATCGCCAAATACTTTATGAATTTCCTGAAGGATGAATCCTGCGGCAAATGTTTCACCTGCCGAAAGGGTACACAACGGATGTACGAGATTCTCGATGATATCTCAAGAGGCAAAGGAACCCTTGAACACTTAGACCTTTTGAAAGAATTAGCGGAAGTGGTGAAGGATACGACGATGTGCGGTCTTGGACAGACGGCCTCTAATCCTGTTCTGAGTACTCTTCACTACTTTATAGATGAATACCGCAGGCATGTAATTGACAAAAGATGTGATGCTTTTGTTTGCAAAGATTTGGTGGGAGCGTCCTGCCAAGCCGCTTGCCCCTTAGGCACCGAGGTTTGGCGCTATGTCGCCCTAATTGAAAAGGGTAAATACGAAGAAGCCTACAAAGTTATCAGGGAAGCCAACCCCTTCCCATCGGCGTGTGCCCGGGTTTGTGGTCGCAAGTGCGAAACCAGATGCAACCTTGCAATCAGTGGGGGTGAAGCTATTGCTATCCGAGCGTTGAAAAGATTTATCACAGACCGGGTTGCCACATCGGTTTATAAGCCTGTCAGAATTTCCCGCCAAGGTAAGGATGTTCACAGGATAGCGGTTATAGGCGCAGGTCCTGCCGGCCTTTCAGCTGCTCATTATCTTTCTCTGCTCGGCTATAAAGTAACAATTATTGAATCAGGCAAAGTGCCGGGCGGAATGCTTCTTAGTTGTATACCAGCATATCGTCTGCCTCGTGATGTGACACATAAAGAAATAGACCTGCTTCTTGATGATGAAAATATTGATGTCAGATATGAAGCCGCGTTAGGTCGAGATATGACCATCGATGAGCTTTTTAAGGACGGCTACAGTGCGGTTTTTCTTGCGATAGGGGCGGATAAAAGCTGGCAATTGGACCTCGAAGGAGAAGATGCTCAAGGAGTATATTCGTCAATGGAGTTCCTAAAGGCCTTCAATTTACGAGGTGAGGAATTAGCCAGAGGTCACGTAGGTATTGTTGGTGGCGGTAACTCTGCCGTGGATGCTGCAAGAGTAGCTATTCGCCAAAAAGCGGTTAAGAGCGTAACAATGCTTTATCGCCGTACTAACCAAGAGATGCCTGCCTATGCCGAAGAGGTCGAAGCGGCTATAGAGGAAGGCATAAGACTTGAAACACTTGTCTCGCCGGTAGGCATACGTTACATCAAAGCGGCCGAGGCGGAAGGAGTAAAAATTGAAACATTCGTTCAGCCGGTGAAAATAGATGCGAAGGATGGACATCTGGTCGATATCAAATGCGTCAGAAATAAATTGGGAGATGTAGATTCAAGCGGCCGGCGCAGGCCTGTTCCAATACCGGGTTCCGAATTTACTATCGCTCTGGATACCCTGATAGCAGCTATCGGTGAGCGGCCGGATAGTGATTGCCTTGCTTCTATGGGTTTGGAACTTGATAAGGGTGGCAGAGTGAAAGTTGATGCGAAAACTCTTCTCACAGATCGTGAAGGAGTGTTTGCCGGCGGGGACCTGGTGACTGGCCCTAACACGGTTGTTGACGCCATTGCAGCCGGCAAAAAAGCAGCAGAAGTAATAGACCGTTATCTTCGCGGTGAAGAACTCACTGAGTTGCCCAGCGTAAAATTGCCTAAGGTCTTCGTAGAGCCCGCTACTGTCAGCGATGAAGAGCGCGAAGAAGTGACAAGGGTAGAACCCGCCTCGCTACCATCTGAATCGAGGAGAAAGAGCTTTGAAGAAGTAGAGTTACCTTTGTCTGTCGAGCAGGCAACACGTGAGGCCAGAAGGTGTCTTAGGTGTGATCTGGAGTTCACACAGCGTAAAGAGGGTGAACGTACCAAATGTGCAGCAGTTGAGGAGAAGTCAGCATGATTAATTTGAAAATAAATGGCTTGAACGTTTCGGTCGAAAAAGGTACCACCCTTTTGGAAGCAGCAAAATTTTTGGGCTTTCCTATTCCAACTCTTTGCCATATGGAAGGACTGTCACCCTATGGAGCCTGCCGGTTATGTGTTGTCGAAATCGGCGAAGAACCAAAAACAAAGCTGGTTTCCTCATGTACCTATCCAGCTGAGGAAGGGCTCAAGGTACGCACCGCATCATCGCGGGTGTTAAGGGCGCGTAAGATGATTTTGGAACTACTCTTAGCTTCTTGTCCTCAGTCCAAAGTAATTCAAGACCTCGCTTCAGCCCATGGTATTCGCCAACAACGTTTCAAGCAGGAACATGAAGATTGTATTCTTTGTGGTTTGTGTGTACGGATGTGCGAAGAGCAAATGATGGCTAAGGCCATAGGCTTTAGGGGCCGTGGCGAAAATAGAAGCATCGGCACACCATTTGATATCAAATCTGAAGTGTGCAGGCTGTGTGGTGGTTGCATGTATGTGTGCCCGGCCTGTCAGCTTCGCTGCACATACAACGAGCCGGAAAAAGCAATCTGTGGTGGTTGTGCAAACCTAACACCACCCTGTATCGAGAAAGAACAATTTGATGATATGATGTGCTACATGAATCCTTGTGTAGCTTGTGAGATAAAGAAAGACTAAAAGGCTAATAAGAATAAAGGAGCTAATCAAGATGTCACTTACGTTTTCAAAAGTAAACGCTTCGGCTGCAACTTTAACTAAAAACAGGACAGAAGGCTCGGTTGTGCCCGCTTCCGGTATGTGTGTTACCTGCGTGGATGGTTGTATAGGTATGTGTGAAATCGGCAAGAGCGCCTACCGTGGCCATGAGGTGATTTATCCACAGCCGTTTGGAATGGTTACTACTGCTGCCGAAAAAACTTATCCGGTTGATTATTCACACTTCAACATTATGGGCACCGCTGTGGGCGCGCACGGCATTGAACCGGATAGCGACAAAGCTATCTTCCCTGCGGTAAATCTGGAAGTCATCTTTGGGCAAAATAATGGGATAAAGTATCGTTATCCTTGGCATATTCCGGGAATTGGCTCCACGAACATCGCAAAGAATAACTGGGAAGGCCTGGCCATCGGCTCTGCTCTGGCTGGGACCGGGCTGACTATTGGCGAGAACGTTGTAGGAATGGACCAAGATGCGGTTATCAAGGATGGTCGTGTGGTTGATACCGTTGACCTTAAACGTCGTGTCAAGCTCTACAAAGATCATCAACGTGACGGCTATGGTGCAATCATTGTCCAGGCAAATGTTGAGGATACACGACTTGGTGCGCAGGAATATGCCATTGAGAAACTCGGCGTAGAGTGCGTGGAGCTTAAGTGGGGCCAGGGTGCTAAAGATATCGGCGGTGAAGTGAAAATCACGGACCTCAAAAAGGCACAACTGCTCTACGAGCGGGGCTATGTGGTGCTTCCCAACCCTACTGACCCCAATGTCATCAAAGCCTTTGAGAATGGAGCGTTTAAGGAATTTGAAAGACATTCGCGGGTAGGTATGGTGACTGAGGAATCATTTGCCAAGCGGGTAGATGAACTCCGCAAAGCAGGAGCCAAGTATATCTTTCTTAAAACAGGAGCCTATCGGCCGGCAGACCTCGCGAGGGCAATTATGTTTGCTTCCCGCTATAAACTTGACCTGCTGACTGTTGATGGTGCTGGCGGAGGTACGGGCATGAGTCCCTGGCGTATGATGAACGAGTGGGGAATCCCTCCTGTTCATCTGCACTCACTTTTGTATAATTACACCAAACACCTCGCTGACAAAGGTGCGTATCTTCCGACATTAGCTTTGGCTGGCGGATTTACCTTCGAAGATCAAATCTTCAAAGGTCTTGCACTTGGCTCTCCATTCGTGAAGTTGATAGGAATGGCCAGAGGTCCCATTGCCGCTGCTATGGTAGGCAAAACGATAGGGCGCACGATGGAAGAGCATCAGATACCAGTGTACATTGAGAGATTCGGAAATTCTAAAGACGAGATTTTTGTAACCGCAAGCACATTGCGTAAGGAACTGGGAGACAAGGAATTCGAAAAGCTACCGACTGGTGCCTTGGGCCTTTACACCTATTACGAACGTCTTGCTCAGGGCTTGCGCCAGCTAATGGCAGGTAGCCGGAAGTTTGCTATAGAACATATAGCAAGAGACGATATAGCAGCCTTGACAAATGAGGCTGCCCAAGTCAGCGGAATTCAGTACGTAATGAACGTAGATCAAGGAAAGGTTGAAAGAATTCTTGATAGTTAAAGCTGCGTAGATGTGTGCATTGGTACTCCAATTGCTTTTAAAACAGTGAGCGTCTTAGGCCAGCCATTTATAACAAATAGAACTTGGAAAAAACTAACTGGAGCCTGCTCAGCCTTTAGGTGCGTAACAAAGTACTGTTGTTTTAGTCGTCAACTCAGAAAATGTTCACAAAACTTCCTTTTCTCATGAACAGTCGAACATCAATTTTCTTCAACAAATTCCTGTCTCCGTTTTGTCTCCAGAGACGTCAAATTTGAAGAATTCTGAAGACAACAAACACCAAATTCTCGCTGAGAAACACAAATTTTGAAAAATTTTCAAGTAAAAATCGGATTATATATACTATTGCTCGCTGGATGTGGTCATCGTATTGAACATACAATGACTGCTATCTTAATCTGGCTTTAAATTTCTCCATTCGTGCCGTAATCGGCCCTGATAACATCCCCATTTTCCGCTCAAGGGCATGTAGCCTTCTTACCTTCCTTGTGAATCTGCCTCTCCATGTCCAGCGTTTGATTTCGCTTTGAAGTCTTTCTATTTGTCTGGAGGTTTCTCCCCATGATTCTATTCTACAACGATTCCGGCTATGGTATGATAAGTTGTTGCAATGCCGACACCTGAAGTAGTTCTCGCTAGGTGGAAGATACAGAACCCCTACACGCATACCGCAGTATGGACAGCCAAACCAGTACCTTACACCGCCAAAATTGCAGAGAGTTGTTACAAGCGATATCTGATAGTCATAATCTGTTCTTTTGCCATCTCTGTCTGTGACGGAGTATATAAGCATTGCATGCGGATCGTCTGTTATGTCAACCGCTACACCTATGATGGTTTTCTTGTCTGTCCTATTACTTGACCATATTCTTGTTCCTGAGCTATAACCCGATGACAGCATATCATCTTTTCTCAATTCACTTATTTTTAGCCTGCAAGATTCATCTGCCGTAGCTTTCCTGTTATAGTAATATCTCACGCTTTTTACCTCCTGAAACCGAAATCATTAAGGTTTCGTATACTTTGCTACACACATAATTGATACTTTGAGGTACTTAAAACCCCCTTGGTGCGATCAAAACTGCCTTTTTCTGTAGTTCAACAAATCTCAACATTTGCTAACCACATATTATCCCATATTTAGCCTAAACATTACCATTTGTTACCATTTTACCAGCCTTTCTCCTTATATTCCCTTATATTTTCATGCATTTTGCGTACAATTGAGTACATTCCTGGAGCGTCAGAACCCATCATTTTCAAACGCAACATTTTTCAATATTTCGGCCTTCAACTTTACTATTTCTTACTATGTCAGCCCCTGAAAATCTTAACATCTTTGACGGCTAAAAGGTTAAGTTTAGTTAGGTTCCTACCTTGCTCATTGGCCTCATCATTGCGTGTTTTGACCAAAGTCCTGGTGCTGCTTTAATATGTCATAGATGAAAATAGATCGGTCTTACCAACCTTAAAACACAAGCGCGTGCCAAAGTGCGTGCCAAGCATGTTCATCGGACGTTCGATATATCTTCGCTCGTGCTTCGGTCAGTGTCATAAGTCTTTTATTAGCAATCATTAACTCTTTATTTACAAATACTTACAAAACCCGATTACGGACTGAAAATCCGTGTGTCGGCGGTTCAAATCCGCCCCTGCCCATTCATCCTTTGCAGGATTCCTACAATCTTAAGCCATCTCAAATATCGGGCAATTCCCTGTTAGAAAGCTCCATTCTCTTCGATACTCGATTACCGATGCTCGCCGAGTATCGAACTTTATCCACCGGAGGTAAAATCCGGCATCAAGCTATTTTTCTAACGGGGCAAATATGACTTGACGGCTCGCAGAACAAATAATACATTTATTTTTTCATTTTATTGTTTTTTGTAGGAAATTAGACTGGTGGAAGAAGCCATCACAAAAGCTGCTGCGTTGATTGAGGCGATGGAATATATCCGCTGGTTCCGCGGCCGAATCGTGGTCGTCAAGCTTGGCGGAAGTGTTCTCAATGATGCCTGTCTGCAAAAGAAGCTCCTTACCGATATCGCCTTTATGTCCACGGTTGGTATGCTGCCCATTATCGTGCACGGCGGCGGAAAGGCCATCACAAAGGCGATGAACGAGGCAGGCCTTGAGCCGGTCTGGATACAGGGCCGCCGATATACCGATGAGAGGACCCTGACCATAGCAGAGCATACGCTTGTGCACAAAATCAATACGCCCATCTGCGATGAGCTAACCGAATTGGGCTGTAAGCCGATGGGGCTGCACTCGCTTAGCAGTTGTGTGCTGTTTGCAGAAACCTTAAGACTAGCCGGCGAAAATGGCAGAAAAATTGACCTTGGGCTGGTCGGCAGCATAACCAGTGTAAACGCCGAACTCTTAAAGACCCTCTGTGCCGACGGTACCACTCCGGTGATTGCATCGATAGCCAGAGATAAGGCAGGCGGCAAGCTCAACATCAATGCAGACAGCGTAGCCGGTAAGGTTGCCGCAGCAGTAAACGCCGAAAAGCTTGTTGTTGTAAGCGATACCCATGGGATACTGGCCGACATCAATGACCCAAAAAGCACAATATCAAGTCTGGATGAGGCGCAGATTAAGAAAATGATTGAATCCGGCGTTATAACAGATGCAATGTTCCCTAAGGCCGAGGCCTGTCTGACAGCGCTGGACGGCGGCGTCAAAAAGGCGCATATTATCGATGGCCGAATACCCCATTCTTTGCTGCTGGAAATCTATACCGATGAAGGAATAGGAACACAGATAATAAGAAACTGAAAAGCTGCAATAGATTCCTGCTTGCGCAGGAATGACAATTATGAGATACGAATTATGACTACAAAAGAGATAATTGAATTGTTCGATAAATATGTTATCGCCAATTATCCGCGTCTGCCGCGTGTGATTGTTAAAGGCG
>CAZZHL010000027.1:0-13409 GCA_964653945.1 uncultured Pirellulales bacterium | reverse complement strand
TTACTTTTCATAATTCGTCCTTTCGCGGATTAACATTATCAAGACATTTTAAGATAAAAAAACGATTATTTCACGAAAAGACGAATCCGTCAAGGCATTTCCTGCTTTCGCTAAATTTTTACATAATACAAAACGAGGAACTATTTGTAATAACTGCACTTAAATGCTAAAATTCCGACATTATAGTCTGATTTGTGATACTTTTAGCATAAGGTATTTATGGATTTTCCCAAGCGAACAACAATACAAAGCCATAAGGTAACTATCGTGCCACGATATGCAGAAACCGATAAGGCCGGCGTGGTGCATCACAGCGTATACCCAGTGTGGTTCGAGATTGGCAGAACCGAGCTATTGCGGGCCAACGGCTTGGCCTACAAAGACCTCGAAGAAACAGGTGTATTCTTTGTCGTGGCTGAACTGAATATAAAATACCGCAGACCCGCATTTTACGATGAAAAGCTGCAACTGCAAACTATATGCACAGGCGTAACCGCCAGCAAGGTCAAGCACAGCTATATACTCACACGCGAAGATAAAGGGCTGGTTTTGGCTGAAGGCACAAGTATCCTTGCCTGCGTCGATTCCAACGGAAAGGTCAGACGAATACCTGAACTTATGTATCCAGAGAACAATTAGTCCCGCCAAGAGTTTAATATGATAGTGCTATTAACAGACTTTGGCCAAAGTGAATATGTGGGCGTGATGAAAGGGGTCATTTACAGCATCGACCCAGACGCAAAAATTGTTGACTTATGTCACGACATTTCGCCTCAAAGTATCATCGAGGCATCGTGGATTCTAAAAAATAACTACAAATACTTTCCAAAAGGAGCAGTCTTTTGCTGTGTGGTTGACCCGGGTGTAGGGACGCAAAGGAAGGCACTGGCGGTAAAAACAGAAAATTTTTATTTTGTAGCACCAGACAATGGATTACTCTGGGAGGCACTTTACGAACAGAAAGTGCTGGATATAAGGCAAATTCCCATCCCAGCTGAGGCCAGCAGAACATTTCACGGCAGAGACGTATTTGCAAAAACGGCTGCAAACATCAATCAAGGCAAGTTCGATACCATAGGTGAAAGAACAGACCCGCTGCCCCCCCACTCTTGTCTTCGACAAGAAGACGTGGGGGGAGATGCAGGGGCATGGAAAATCGAAAAACTGGAGCTTTATCTCGACGGCAGAGCCGGAATAGTGGTGAGAATCGACAGGTTCGGAAACATCATAACCAATCTTGACTCCGCCACACGGACGGCGGATAAATGTCGTCAGACAAGTTTAGCCAAACAGGATAAAGACGAATTCGCCGTGGCGATAGACGGGAAGAAATATAATATGCAATACTATCCCGATTATGATTCAGCCAAAGAAGGCGAATTATTCCTTATTGAAGGCTCAAACAACACACTGGAAATCAGCCTGAAAAATACAAGTGCAAATGAAAAACTCCGCATCAAAACCGGACAGAGGATAATAATATCATAAAAGATTTTTTTTGAACGCAACATTATCTGAAACTATACAGGATTTTGCCTCTGGCAGATAAACCTCGATAGAACCGTCAGCGTGCCGGTCCCACGATTGGCGCGAATATATAAGCCGCCCCGGCGTTGGTTCCTTTTTCATCCTCCAGCACCGCCCCTATAATCGCCTTAGTGCCGTTTATAGCAACAGACCTGCCGAACCAGTCCTGGGAATCTCCATCCGCGGCGGTGAGCTTCAGCTGCTGGATCCAGTTAGTGCCATCCCACCTGAATATATAAGCCGAACCTGAGTCTTCCCCCTTGTCGTCATCGCAGTACGCCCCTATGATGACATAATCTCCATGCAAAGAAACAGAATAGCCAAACCCGTCTTTTGCACTACCATCCTCGGCGGTGAGCTTTTGCTGCAGAACCCAGCTTGTGCCATCCCAGTGGTATATATAAGCCGAGCCGGAGTCAGTCCCCTTGTCGTCATCCCCGTACGAACCCACGATTATCCTGTCGGCAGCCATAGACACAGACCTGCCAAACCAGTCGTAAGGATCACGATCCTCGGCAGTAAGCTTTTGCTCCTGAACCCAATCGGAGCCGTCCCACTTGAATATATAAGCAACGCCGCCGTTATCATAGCCGTCAGCCCCAACAATCGACTTATCTGCGAGTATGGCGACAGACCTGCCAAACGCATCACCTGGAGCAGTGTCTTGGGCCATGAGCTTTTTCTCCTGGCTCCAGCGAGTGCCGTCCCGCCTGTATATATAAGACGAACCTCCGCCGATATCGCAAAGCGCCCCCACAATCGCCTTGTCCGAATCTATGCCAACAGAAGTACCAAAACAAGAACCGCTAAAAGCATCTTCGGCAAAAAGCTTCGCCTGCTGAACCCAGTTTGCGCCATCCCTGTAGTATATATAAGCCGTACCTGAGTCAACTATATTGCTATCACCATAACGCGCCCCCACGATGGCATAATCACCGCAAATAGAAACAGCACAGCCATACCAGTCGCCGGCAAGACCATCCGCGGCGTTGAGCTTTTGCTGCTGAATCCAGCCAGTGCCGTTCCAATTGAATATATAAGCCGAACCGGAATCAACTCCCAGGTCATCATCGCAAGCCGACCCAATGATGGCATAATCACCGCTTATAGAAACTTCAATGCCAAAATGGTCGCCGCCCTCACCATCTGCAGCAAGGAGCTTGGCCTTCTGCCGTGATTTGGTACCAGCACCTGCCAGTGTCAAAAACATCAGAGAGCAAAAAATTATTACCCCACCAAAAAGAGGGCGGACAGGTATCGCACACAACGACATTTTCTTTCTCTCAGCATTCAAAACAGCCCAGCCTCCTTTAATCTTAACAAAACTTCTACTTAGTTATTATACCACAAAAACCCCAAAGAACTCAAGTAAAAAAGATGCTTGACTGGCAATACTATATGCCGGATACTGAATACTTGATGCCTGAAGTCAGGTTGAGTCCGGTAAAAACCGGAGAAACATCTATATATCGAAGGAAAGTCTAATTTTTAGGCCTAATCATCCGCTCCGCTCAGGATGAAAAACGTCGAAAAATGAGAAATGAAATGAAGGAAAGCTGTGGTCTTTTCGGCATTTTCGGCGACCCGGAAGCCGTTGAAAAAACCTACTTCGGATTACATAGTTTGCAGCACCGCGGACAAGAGTCAGCAGGAATAGCCACCAGCGACGGTGAGCTTATCCAGTGCTATACAGGTATAGGTACGGTAAGCAGAGTCTTCCGCAGCGGCTCAAACATACGGCAGAAGCTGCGTAATCCAACAGCTATCGGCCATGTGCGGTATTCGACAACCGGTGCCAGTAAAGCTGTGAACAGTCAGCCGCTTTTAGCGGAGTACTCCCGCGGACAGGTTGCAGTAGCACATAACGGCAACCTTATAAATGCTACATTTCTGCGGGACGAATACGAGGCCTATGGCAGCATATTCAAATCGACATGCGATACGGAAGTTATTATTCACCTTCTTGCAAAACCAACCCATGTCAGCAATCCCGACCCAGTGGCGCATGTATTGAACCATCTGCAGGGAGCATATTGCCTTTTGTTTTTGTTCGACGACCGCATTGAAGCGGCCCGCGACCCGTATGGGCTCAGGCCTTTGTGTATCGGCCAAACAAAAAATGGCAGCTATATTGTCGCCAGCGAGAGCTGTGCCTTCGACACTATAAACGCAAAGTTTATTCGTGAGGTCGAGCCGGGCGAAATCGTTCGGCTGGACAAAAATGGTATTTCCAGCAGATTTTTTGTCCAGCCAGGCAGTATCACGCCAGCTCATTGCATTTTCGAGCACATCTATTTCGCCAAGCAAAACTCACACATCTTCGGCGAAAATGTTCATGAGTTTAGAAAAAAACTCGGCAGACAACTGGCAATAGAACATCCTGTTGATGCAGATGTCGTAATACCTGTGCCGGACTCAGGCACTTCGGCGGCAATCGGTTTCGCAGAGCAGAGCAAGATACCCTTCGATATGGGAATGGTCAGGAGCCACTACATAGGCAGGACGTTTATCTCACCAGAGCAGAAATTGCGCGAACTGGAGGTCAAACTTAAGCTGGCGATAGTAAAAGAAGTCGTGGCGGGAAAACGCGTCGTAGTCGTGGATGATTCCATAGTCCGCGGTACAACTACCAGAGGCAAAATCAGAGCCTTGCGCCAGGCAGGCGCAAAAGAAATACACATGCGAGTAAGCTGTCCACCACTGCGGTCCCCCTGTTTTTACGGCGTGGATTTCCCCACCAAAGAAGAATTGCTGGCGAATAATCGGAATCTGGAGCAAATCAGAGATTTTCTTGAGGTCGATAGCATGGGCTATATGTCGCTGGAGGGAATGTTATCCTGTGCGACACTGGCGAAAAATCACTATTGCACCGCCTGCTGGACAGGCAAATACCCTGTCCCACCTGATTACACAGTCAATAAATTTACTACGGAAAAATATCAACTGCGGATGTTTGACGAAACCGATGCTTGACATGAGAACATATGGCTAAATACATAACATATGAACAATCAGGCGTAAGCATTGATGCTAACGACGAGATGGTCGAGAAAATCCACGAGTACGTTGCCAGCACCTTCGGGCCGAGGGTCATCGAATCCAAAAACGCCTTTGCAGGGATGTTCCGCCTGGACTACGACGAACGGCTGTTCAAAAAAAACTATAAAAATCCCGTGCTGGTTGCCTGCACAGACGGCGTCGGCAGCAAGGTGCAACTCGCAGCCAAGATGAAAAAGTATGACACGGTCGGGATTGACCTTGTTGCGATGAACGTCAATGATATGCTTGTGCAGGGCGCTGAGCCATTATTCTTTCTGGACTATCTGGCGGTCAACAAACTCGAACCGAAAATAATAGCTGAGCTGGTAAAAGGCGTCGCAGCCGGCTGTCGACAGGCCGACTGTGCACTAATCGGCGGAGAGACTGCCGAGATGCCGGACACATACGCCAAAGGCGACTTCGATATGGCCGGCTTTGCAGTCGGTATAGTAGAACGCAAAAAAATCACTACGACAAACAATATAAGAGTCGGTGACATTATTTTAGGCCTGGCTTCGAGCGGGCTGCACTCCAACGGCTACACGCTCGCACGAAATATCTGCTTCAAGCAGAAAAATCTGAAGATGACAGATACTTTAGATAAGCTTGACGGCGCTATGCTGGGCAACGTACTGCTGGAGCCAACGCGGATTTACGTTCGGCCGATAGTGAAATTATTGAGCCGGTATAAGGTCAAGAAAATTGTCCACGGTATGGCGCATATAACCGGCGGAGGACTGGCGGGAAATATCCCGCGGGTGCTGCCGAAAGGCTGCAACGCAGTTATAAAGAAAGAAAGCTGGCCGAAACACAAAATATTCACATTCCTGCAAAAGGCAGGCCCCGTCGAAGAAGACGAGATGTACAGAGTATTTAATATGGGCATCGGCTTTGTGCTGATAGTGGCCGAAGACTTTGCAAATTCCATCGCAAGAAAACTGACGAGATACGGCGAAAAGGTCTATAGAATTGGCAGAATCACTACCGGAACCGGCAAAGTGGTTCTCAAGTAGATAACAAGCCCCAGAAAAGACTTCACGTCCCAAAAAACAAACCTGCTTAAACGCATTAAGACCAAGGCCGATAAGACCCCTGTTAGCAGCACATAGTTTTGAATTGTCTACAAAACTTGTCTACAACTGGTCTTATCTAAAAAGTACTCCATCGCTTCAGCCGATATGTTTCTATGGTTATACTATCCATCAGGATTAACATTAACCAAGGGGGGCTGTAAATTCAAGATCTTCTCGGTATTGTGCTGAAATTGGCGGCTAACGTTTATGAAGAGCGCATAAAAAATGAGTCCCAACGGTATAAAACAATTAAAAATCTTGATAGTCGAAGATGACCTGATAGACAGAAAACAATTAGAGAGGTTGCTATCAAAATCAGATCTATCCACTTCCGAAGTAAAACATACAGAATATCTCGAGAACGCTTTAGAGCTTATGGACCAGGATGATTTTGATATTGCGCTGCTGGACCTAAATCTTCCGGATAGCAATGGCATAGATACTTTAATTAAAGTAAGTGAAAAACATCCTCGCACAGCAACTGTTATTATTACAGGCTTAGGTGGTGTGGGCCTTGGCCTAAAAGCGGTTGCCAAAGGCGCTCAAGACTACCTTGTCAAAGGCGAATTCGATATACAGATGTTAAGCAAGTCTATTTATTATGCTATTGAGCGCAAGAAGGCAGAGCTTGCTATGCGAGAGAGCGAGGCGCAATACAGGTTATTGTTCAAGTCTGCCAATGAAGCTATATTTATAGTGAAGGGTGAGCAGTTCATCGACTGTAATCCATCAACTTTGAGGATATTCGGTTGCACTAAGGAGCAAATTGAAGGACAGCCGCTTTTTCAATTCTCCCCTGAGCTGCAGCCGGATGGGCGGGATTCTATAGAAAAGGCACAGGAGAAAATCAATCTGGCTTTGGAGAAAAAACCTCAGTTCTTCGATTGGCGATGCAAGCGCTATGATGGCATGCCATTTGATGCAGAGGTCTCTTTGAATCCGTTAGCGCTATCTGGGGGAGTGTTATTACAAGCTATGGTTCGTGATATTACAGAGCGTAAACGCGCAGCTGAAGCCCTAAGATTAGCTTACGAAAAACTCGAAAAAGCTAATCGGGAACTGAAAGAAATGCAGTCTCAGATGGTACAAAGTGAGAAATTAGCATCTATTGGCCAGCTCGCAGCCGGCGTCGCGCACGAAATGAACACCCCCGTCGGTTTCGTAGCAAGCAATTTCCAGACATTACAAAGCTATATGAACAAATTTCGCGATTTGCTCACAATGTATGATGAGTTGGCGAGTGAAGTCGAGTCTTCTAAAAAAGAGATATTGCTGAACAAAATTAGTGTTATAGATAAATCCCGAAATGCCATGAAGATAGACTTTATCCTCAAAGACATCCAAGGACTATTCGATGATTCTAGAGAGGGCATAGAGAGAGTCACCAATATTATCCAGAACCTTAGAGACTTCTCGAGAATCGACCAAGCAGAATTCTTCGATGCATACAACATCAATGAAGGCGTCGAGGCCACCCTTGTTGTGGCAAAGAATGAAATCAAGTATGATGCCGATGTTAAGACTGAGCTTTCCAAAGTACCTGCCATCTACTGCAATTCAGGCCAGATAAACCAAGTATTCCTCAACATAATTATGAACGCAGCTCAGGCAATAAAATCCCAGCAAAGAGGCGAAAACGAAAAAGGAACCATCGCCATCAAAACATACTCAACTGCTGATAAAGTTATCTGCGAAATTGAAGATGACGGCCCAGGTATTGATTCTGATAAGCTGACAAAGGTTTTCGACCCTTTCTTCACGACTAAACCAGTCGGCAAGGGAACGGGGCTGGGTCTTAGCGTTTCCTATGACATTATCGTAAGCAAGCATAAAGGCAAACTACTTGTTGACAGTACCGTCGGAAAGGGGTCGAAGTTCACAATCAAGCTGCCGATTAGCAAAAAGAAAGTAGATGATAAAAAAGAAGAAGTAGCAGTGGCGATAACAAGCGAAGGAAAGTAGGATATCGAGAAGATTCAAATTAGCAATAAAGGGCCTTGAGAAAAATGGAAAAAAGAGCGATATTATTTGTAGACGATGAGGAGAAAGTCCTCAGGTCACTTGAAAGAGGACTTTTAGACGAGCCATATAACTGTTACTTTGCCAAGAGTGGCAAAGAGGCACTTGAAATACTCGAACAAAACGAAGTGCATATAATCGTAACCGATATGCGCATGCCGGAGATGTCCGGCTTAGAGCTTCTCAGGGCCGTCAAGGAAAAGCATCCACATATCATCAGGCTGGTTCTCTCCGGTTATACACAAGTAACTACCCTCCTGACGGCAATAAATCAGGGAGAGATATTCAAGTTCATCACGAAGCCATGGAGACTCGAGGAAGATTTTAAAACAGTTCTACACCAAGCGGTAGATTATTATAATCTACGTGCAGAACGCGACTGCTTGCTCCAAGAACTACAACAGTATAAAGAAAAATAAGGATAAGTAGCAAGTAGCTACTTTCAACGGCTAAAGGCCAGCCGGCAAAGTGGTTCTCAAGTAAATAACAAACTTCAGAAAAGACTTCACGTCCCAAAAAATAAATCTGCTTAGACACATTAAGACCAAGGCCGATAAGACCCCTGTTAGCAGCACATAGTTTCAGACTGTCTGCATGACCTGCCTATAACAAATTCCATCGAAAAGTGCCTCCCTTCTTCAGCCGATATGTTCTTATAGTTATGTAACCCATCAGAAGTAACATCATCTAAGGGTGTGAGGTTAAAAGCTTATCGTTATTGTTTAAAATTGGGGGTAACCATTTATGAAGAGCGCGCAAAAAAATGAGTACCAACAATATAGAGCCATTAAAAATCTTGATAGTTGAAGATGACTTGATTGACGGAGAACAATTAAATCGGTTACTATCAAAAACAACACTGCCCATTTCCAAAATAATACACACAGAATACCTCGAGCGTGCCTTATCGCTTCTGGACACAGATGACTTTGACATTGCGCTGCTGGATTTAAATCTACCGGACAGCTACGGCATAGACACTGTAGCTAAAGTAAGCGAAAAACATCCTCACGTAGCAAATGTTGTTATTACAGGTTTAGACAGGGAGGGCTTTGACCTAAAAGCAATTGCCAAAGGCGCTCAAGACTACCTTATCAAAGGCAAATTCGATATACCGACGCTAAGTGAGTCCATTTATTCCGCTATCGAGCGCAAAAAGGCAGAACTTATTATGCCCGCTCTTGCAACTATCTCCTGAGCGGCTGCCGGACTCGTCTCGACGAAGGCGATGCCGAGACCCCAGAAGGAATAAAGACGCCGAGCCGTAGCCAGACGAGCAGGATTATATAGAAAAAGTGCAGGAAAAAATCAAGCTGGCCGAAACATAAGGTGTTCCTTATCAATGCTACTGCGAAGTCCCTTAGGGACAGTAATGGGACACATGGAAAGGCGCCGGCTATGCGTGGTGTGGGCAATTTCGTTATTGCAGCGGTTATCTACGGCAGCTTTACTGTATATTTATTTCTGCCTCATTTTAATAACCTCGATAGACTCCAATATCTGCTTCCGATAAACATCTGTCTCGCCTGTCTGGGCTGCTACGTTTTGAGTCGTCGGTGGGTGGGCGCCTTTTTCGGCTCACTCTTTGCAGGAGCAATCTACGGCTTTGGGCCATATATGCTTGGGCTGCTTAAATTCCACCCGGCAGCAACTCTTCTGGCAGCAGCTATACCGTGGCTGTTCTGCCCCGCCGCATTTATCATGTCCCGAGCATGGTCGAGAGAGCAGAAAAAAAGATGGCACTTGCTAAGCATGCTGCTGTCGGCTCTTCCGTTTGTGATAATAATATTATTCTTCCAGGCGGCTACGCACTTGCGTTTATTTCCAATTCCAACACAGACCCAGGTCCATTTATCTGACATGGCCGGCATGTTAGCACCGCTGGCTATGGTCGATAAAAGCACAAAATTAGTTGGCTTTTATCACGTTCCTGTAGCGGCGCTGGTTATGGGATTGCTGATGCTTTTCGCGGCTCGGCGATTCAGTGTACTAATAATCTTCTGCCTCGGAATAATATTGGCATCGTGTCAATCACTGCTCGACGTCAGTCCAATCATCTGGCTAAGTATTCCCATCCTATGCTGCTCGGTTCTTATAGGCGAAGGGACGCAGGGCCTTGCCCTAGCAGGTAATGCCGATAGAAAATGGATTCTGGCGATAACTATTTCCATGGGCATCCTGACAATCGTGACACTGCTTATAGCAACTAAATATTTTGAAGTTTTTGCCAGCTTAGGCAAAGACGCTGCACGACTATTCACCGATACTGCCAAGCTCTATATACTCGGTGCAGCAGCAGTGAGCATAATATTCTTTATGGCCCGTGCAAAAAAACGCCTGCTTTTACTGCGATGGGCTGCTTTGTGTTCAGCAATGGCTGTGGATATATTCTTCAGCGCAAGATTCATCATTGACAGGACATTGTAAATCGTGGATGAGTGAATGTGTAAATGAGTTAACTTATCGAAAATCATTTCCTTCGTTTTCTAAGAAACAGAGCACCGAGGCCAAGTAATGCAAGTGTGGCCGGCTCAGGAGTTAAAAGATATGCGTGTCGGTAACCTTCAGGATTTCTTCCCTGCCCAACTATCCAGCCGGAATTATTTATACAATACGCGTATTCCAAAATCCAGCCGGAGGCAGGGTCAATAAGCGTGTTAAGGTCTATATTATTGCCATTACCTATAGGATCAAATAAAGTCGCGCGCCTATCATCAGAACTGTTTTCTGCCCAGCCAGCAATCTGTCCAAGCTCATTAATCGATAAGGCTTCGCTCGAATCTCCTCCAAGAGTACCGAGGTCTATATTATTTCCATCGCCACTTGGGTCAAATAAAGTCGCGCGATAATAACCTAAAATTGGGCCAAACATGCCCCCGGGGGCATGAGCATTCCCTACGATCTGTCCGCTATCATTGATAGACAGGGCTTGACTATCCGGGTAACCTGGAAGTGTGCCGAGGATAATGTTATCGCCGCTGCCGCTTGAGTCAAACAATAATGCACGATCTCGAGCCGGTGTCGTTCCCGGGGCCGGCTTTTGTAGGTTGATTCCATATCCCACGACCTGCATATTATCATTAATAGACCGAGCTACACTATCCTGAAAACCAGGTATTGAACCAAGGTATATATCGTTACTGTTTCCAGTAGGGTCAAATATCACCGCATAAGTATTCCCAAATAACCATTGCTCTGTTGATCCGACAATCTGGCCTGCATCGTTGATTGAATAGGCATAACTCTCATTGCCAGCGAGATTACCAAGGTAAATATTATTGCCTGCACCTGTCGGGTCATATAATTTCGCATATACATAGGTGGTAACAAATGGTGGTATCCCTATCATCCTCCGTGACCAACCCACGATTTGTTCATTGTTGTTGATTGAAAAGGCGAAACTATCATTGCCACCGAGAAAATTAATGTTATTACCGTTTCCGGTTGGGTCAAATAAAGCAGCGTTGTAGTTTCCTGAGCTGTCTTGCGCCCCTCCTACAATTTGTCCATGGTCGTTGATTGACAAGGCCAAACTTTCTCCGCCACCGATGGTGCCGAGGTCGATGACTTGATAGACTATTTCAGCGTATACACAGACAGGCAGAAATAAGACTATGAGCAAAAATAAAAGAAAAATGGCTCTTTTCATCAATACTCCTCCTTAATCAAATCCGGTATTTATTATACGCAATTTTTTAGAAAAATCAAGAGAAAAAACAGAAAAATTGGTGGGGTAAAGACCCCACCCTACCTGCTAATAACCAAATCAGGCAAAAATCTCTTGCCCCAAAAAACGATTTCTGGTATAATCTATACGATTATATTTATCCTGTGTCCAAAGTGAGAGGTTATTAAAAAAGACAGAGGAGGAGTAAGTGGAGTTCAATAAACTCAAAAAAGGCCAGCGATGTTATATTGGGTTTTCCGCCTGGTTCATCTGCATCTTGTTTCTGCTGTCTCTTTTTTCAACTACTATACTTGCCGGACCCGTGGGAAAACAACATGCCGAAAAAATGGTCAAGGGCTGGCTGAAAACAGATGCAAAACCACTCGGAGCTTTACATGGTCGCAAGATTAAGAACACCGATACCTTCTACAATAAAGCTGCAGAGCCGATATATTATGTTATCTATCTAAAGCAGAGCGGTTTTGTAATTGTGCCGGCTGACGACAGAGTCGAGCCGATTATATGTATAGCTGCGGGACAAACCTATAATCCGTCAGATGATAATCCGCTTGGCGCGCTGGTCAGCGGGGATATTCCTAACCGAATCGCTGCTGTTAGAACTCTGGATACAGAAATAAGCGGCCTGCAAACAGAAGCTTCGAGCTCCAATAAAGCTTCTCTGCTAAGCGCCGTCACCAAGGCCCAGGGTAAATGGAACCTGCTATCCAGCCATGATGATATGGGTATTTCATCGACAGGTATTCTGGGCTCATCAAGCATTTCTGAAGTTCGGGTTCCGCCGCTTGTTCAAAGCACCTGG
The DNA here is from genome assembly GCA_964653945.1 of uncultured Pirellulales bacterium. Taxonomy (GTDB): domain Bacteria; phylum Planctomycetota; class Phycisphaerae; order Sedimentisphaerales; family Anaerobacaceae; genus CAZBWE01. The sequence continues at coordinate 1,264 of CAZZHL010000027.1, read as the reverse complement.
GGCCAGGGCAACGTGGGTGGTTACGAGCCGGGTACAACCTGTTACAACTACTATACGCCGTATAACTGGCCCTGCGGCTGTGTGGCAACTGCGATGGCACAACTGATGCGAGAACACGAGTATCCCGGAAGCTACGTCTGGAGCAATATGCCTTTTGTGCCCGACAGCAGTATTACGCTTACCGAGCGGCAGGCAATAGGGGACCTGTGCTACGATGCCGCTGAGTCGGTTGATACGGCTTACGGTTCGGGCGGTTCATCAGCTTCGCTGTCTGATGCCAGCCAGGAGTTTGAAAGCACATTTAATTATGGCAATTCCATTTATAGTAACTATCCTTCTACCGGAACCGCACTTAATAATATGATGAACCCGAATCTGGATGCGGAGCTGCCTGTTCTGTTAGGTCTTGACGGACCATACGGAGGACATGTAGTTGTATGCGATGGATATGGCTATAACGGCTCCACCCTGTATCACCACCTTAATCTTGGCTGGGATGGATGGCAGGATGCGTGGTACAACCTGCCGAATGTCGACTCCTCGCCGTATTATTTTAACAGTGTTACCGGCTGTGCGTATAATGTATTCACATCCGGCTCAGGCGAGATTATAAGCGGGCGAGTCACAGATATAGCTGATAATCCACTGCCGGCTGTAACAGTAACTGCAACCAGCGGAGGCACATATCAAACAACAACCAACGATGCGGGCATTTACGCCCTGAAAGTGCCATCGAATCGAAGCTACACGGTGAGCGCAAGCAAACCACCATATACGTTTGTGAACCAAAATGTTCCAATAGGTAAGTCTTCTGACTGGTCGGGTACTTCGGGCAATAAATGGGGCATAAATTTCTCTTCCCAAACCGCAGGTCCTCCGGTTGCATATGGCCAAAGTGTCACAGCACTTTCCGGTATAACCGAAACAATCACTCTAAGTGCTGCCGATGATGGCCTACCGAATCCGCCGGGACAGATAAGCTATATAATAGCTACTCTACCCGAGCACGGCACGCTGACTGACCCGGCTGCAGATGAGATAACAAATGTGCCTTATACGCTCGCAGGTAACGGCAATATCGTTGAGTACAGGGCTTGTTCATATTTTGTCGGGGAGGATCCGTTCGATTTCAAGGCCAACGACGGCGGAACTCCTCCACAGGGAGGTGACTCAGAAGCTGCGATGGTTACTATCGATGTAAACAATGTTATATATACTACCTTCGAGCCACAGACAAATCTGTACGCACCCTGGCCGATGCAAA
>CAZZHL010000026.1:0-13674 GCA_964653945.1 uncultured Pirellulales bacterium | reverse complement strand
CGTATAACTGCGTGGTTCTTATAAAGCAAGTGCCGGATACCAAAAGGATTACGGGTGAGGCAATGAACGATGATGGCACGGTAAATCGCACGGCCCTGCCAGCGATTTTCAATCCCGAAGACCTAAATGCCCTGGAAATGGCCCTGCAAATAAAAGAAAAATACGGCGGAAAGGTAACCGTCATCACGATGGGGCTTCCGGCGGCAGGCAATGTGCTTCGCGAATCGCTTTTCCGAGGGGCTGATGATGCAATCCTTGTAACCGACCAGCGTTGTGCAGCGAGCGATACATTAGCGACAAGCTATATCCTGAGTTGTGCGGTTAAAAAGCTCGATTACGATATAGTCCTTTGCGGCAGACAGGCCATCGATGGCGATACGGCCCAGGTCGGGCCTCAACTGGCGGAGAAACTGGGCATTACACAGATTACTTATGTCGAAAAGCTTATTGAATTGAGTAACAATACGATAACTGCTCAGCGGAATATCGGTAACGGCTGGCAAAAAGTAAAGGCCGACCTTCCGGTGCTGCTGACCGTAACCAGCGATGCGAATGAGCCGAGAGTCGCCGCAGCGAAAAAGTTAATGAAATATAAAAACGCAAGGACATCTATCGAGATAGAAAGGGAAATGAAGACAGATAATCCAAATGCAAATGAGCAGGAATTGAAGAGTCTCGTTGAGATGAAACAAAGCGACCTGGGTAACAGGGGACTGCTGATGAAACAATGGAATTTGGATGAGGTTGAAGCGGATTTGACCTGGTGTGGCCGAAGCGGCTCGCCGACGAAAGTGCATCGCATCCAAAGTGTGGTTCTCGCTGCAAAAGAAAGCAAAACAATCGAGCCGAGCGAAAAAGGCATTTCCGACATGATTCACGAGCTGATTGAAGATAAGATTATTGCATAAGTAGTTTTGAGTATTTAGTTACTATGATTGGTGTCTATAGAAAAGGTGTGTTGAGGGGAATTAGTTTATGTCAAATGAAAAAGCTGACCGTGATGTTGATGTAGCAGACAATGTTTTGAAGCATTATAAAGAGATCGTGCTTGCAAAATACAAAGACACAAAAGGATATTGGCCTGTTATATCTGGGTGCAATTTTAATCTTGGTCATTACGCAGATTATTGGATATTCATTTTTGTGCATACAGGAACTAGTGCGAGTGGTTATAAGTACTCAGGGGAGGCTTCATCAGAATTATTAGGGACAAGTCAGATCAACGAAAATAATATTTCAGCAATACGTGCAAGACTTGAAAAACGTTATAGTTTAAAGAAGGCAGACGTTGCCTTTATTGTTAAAAAAGACATGTCTAATTTAGAATCTGAGTGTTCCGCTGCTATGCGAAAACACGAATATGCATTAGGGCTTACTCCAATGAAAATATTTCTGAGCCACAAAGGAATAGACAAACCTCGTGTTCGTGAGTTTAAAGACACCTTAAGTCTTTTAGGTTTTGAGCCGTGGTTTGATGAAGATGCACTAAGTGCTGGAGATAAACGGGATAGAGGTTTGCTCCAGGGTCTCAAAGAATCTTGTGCAGCTGTGTTTTTTATTACTCCTAGTTTTAAAGATGAAAAATATTTGGCTTCTGAAATTGATTATGCGATTGATGAAAAAAATGAAAAGGGAGATAACTTTGCAATTATTACCTTAGTATTCGAAGAAAACGGTCAAAAGGGTCAGGTACCAGATTTGCTAAGAACTTATGTTTGGAAAGAACCTAAGACAGATCTCGAAGCGTTAAGAGAAATAATAAAGGCATTACCTGTTAAAGTCGGGGATGTAAACTGGAAATAGATTAAAAAATTATGGAGTGCAATTTAGAGAAATATGATAAGCGTTAACAGGCAAGGTGAGGTTTGGGTATTTGCCGAGCAGCATAACGGCGAGTTACAGGATGTGCCCATTGAGCTGATGAGTAAGGCCCGTCGGCTGGCCGATACACTTGGCGTAAAACTGGCAGCGGTTCTTTTTGGTAACGGCGTCAAAGAGCTTTCTACAAAGCTGTTCCAATACGGAGCGGATAAAGTATATCTTGTTGAGCACAGGTCGCTCGGACATTACCAGGCCAATAGCTACGCGAAGGTAATGTACGACTTGATACATAAATATCAGCCGCAGATTGTCCTTTACGGAGCGACGACAACCGGCCGTGACCTTGCGCCTCGAATTGCAAGCGCTATAAAGGCGGGCCTTACCGCTGATTGCACGGACCTGCAAATCGGCGACCATACGACGGTTGCTGATAAGAAGCTTCATAAGAATCTATTGTTTCAGATTCGCCCTGCGTTCGGCGGAAATATAATCGCTACGATTATCAATCACGACCGCTGGCCGCAGATGGCGACCGTTCGCGAGGGCGTTATGCCGATGCCGGAGCCGGATGTAAAGCATAAGGGTGAAATTATTCAAGAAAAGGTAAGAATTTCGAAGCAGGATTTGCCGCTTAAAATTCTCGAAGAGCATAAACGTCCGAAGAAGGTCAATCTAAAAGCTGCCCGGATAATCGTTGCCGGCGGTGCTGGCGTCGGCAGTAAGGAAAATTTCAAGCTGGTCTGGGATTTGGCGAATTGCTTAGGTGCTGCGCCGGCTGCAAGCAGAGCGGCAGTGGATTTGGGCTTTATCGACCACGACCATCAGGTCGGCCAGACCGGCACAACAGTTCGGCCGAGCTTGTATATCGCAGTTGGAATAAGCGGAGCAATCCAGCATCAGGCCGGGATGAACCAGAGCCAGAAGATTGTCGCTATCAATAACGACCCCGATGCTCCTATTTTTCAGGTTGCACATTATAAAATCGTCGGGGACTTGAATGAAGTTGTGCCTAAGATGATTAAAGCCATTAAAGAAAAGACAATTTAGCCACAAAGGCACGAAGTCACAAAGCCAAAAAATATATGTATTAAAATCTTCGTGTCTTGGTGTCTTAGTGGCAAAAAGGGAACAGGTTATGGCGAACTTTTACGCAGATAACGAAGACATTCAGTTTTTATTCAGGCATATTGACATCGGCAAACTGGCCGAGGTTTGCGAAGAGGACTTCCGATTCGCGAAAGAATTCGATTATGCGCCGGCCAATGCCGATGAAGCGATACAAAATTATAATTTAGTGCTTGAGTCACTTGGTCAGCTATCAGCAGATTTTATAGCACCGCGTGCCGAAGATGTGGACCGTCAGGGCAATATCTTAAATGAAGATGGTTCGGTAACCCGTCCGAAGGGGATAGAAGAGTCTTTGGAGAAGCTTGCACAGGCGGAGGTAATGGGATTTACGCTGCCGCATCGTTTCGGCGGATTGAATTTTCCGAATCTAGTTTACTCAATGGCTATTGAGATTGTTTCGCGGGCTGACGCTGCGCTTATGAACATATTCGGCCTGCAGGGAATCGCTGAGACAATCAACGCCTTTGCATCGGAAGAAATCAAGCAGCAGTATCTTCCGGATTTTGCAGCAGGTAAAGTTACCAGCGCGATGGTATTGACCGAGCCGGATGCAGGTAGTGATTTACAATCGGTTAAAGTTTCCGGTCATGATACGGATAAAGAACAGCCGGCGAAGGTATATCAGGACGCCGAGGGTAACTGGTTCATTCGGGGAGTCAAAAGATTTATAACCAATGGATGCGGCGAAATACTTTTAGTACTGGCGCGAAGTGAGCCGGAAATCTCTGATGGGCGGGGACTGAGCTTATTTTTGGTAGAGCGTGGGCAGTGGGTGAAAATCCGCCGATTGGAAGAAAAGCTGGGTATCCACGGCAGCCCGACTTGCGAGATGTTTTTCGATGATGCACCGGCCAAGCTCATCGGTGAGCGGCAGCGGGGCCTGATTACTTATGTGATGAGTCTGATGAACGGTGCTCGTATCTGTATCGCGGCTCAATCGATGGGTATTGCGGAAGCTGCTTACAGGGTGGCCCGCGACTATGCGGCGAGCAGGAGACAATTCGCAGTGGCGATTGAAAAACTGCCGGCTGTGCGGGACATGCTGATTGATATGAAAATAGCCATCGAGGCCGGCAGGGCACTTTTGTATGAGACGTCGCGGGTTGTTGATATGGCGATAGGGTTCGCTAAACGGCTTGAGACGAGTCCGCCTGAGGATAAAGAGCTGGCCAAACGGCTCAGAACCGACTCGCGAAAATACAAAAGGGTAGCGGGGATGTTGACGCCGATGAGTAAATACTATTGTAGCGAGATGTGTAACAGGGTCGCTTATGATTCGATGCAGGTCCTCGGCGGAAGCGGTTATATGCAGGATTATGCCTGTGAACGACACGCCCGCGATGCGAGAATCACAACCATCTACGAGGGGACGAGCCAATTGCAGGTTGTCGCAGCGGTACGTGGTGTTTGCAGCGGCAGAGCGGAAAATATCATTAATGAGCTTGCGCAGCAACAGTTCGACCCGCAATTACAAGACCTGCTGGAGAAGCTTTCCGAGGGAACGCAGCATCTAAAAAGTGCAATTGCCTTTGTAAAAGAGAATGGCAACGAGTATATGGACCTTTACGGCAAAGCGCTGGTCGATATAGCGATAGATTTGATTAACGGGTATCTGTTGTGCGGACAGGCAAGCACAAAAGTGGATATGCAGGTATGGGTAGCAGATGAATCTTCCAACAACGGCGAAAAGATTCCGATGAAAAAGCGAAAGGCCATGATTGCACGAAGATACATTACGAAGAACGCACCGAAGATTGCAGCTTTAGCGGAATTGATTCGCACGGGTGATAAATCTACATTCACTGAATATGAGGCAATGATAGGACCTGTTCCGAGTGAGTGAGGACGAGGTTATGCTAAAATCAGTAATTTTTGATTTCGACGGCGTGATAACGGATTCGGAGATTCTGCACCTTCGTGCTTTTAATCGGGTGCTGGCTCAATACAGTGTGGAGATTTCAACGAGAGATTACTACACAGAGTATCTTGGCTACACTGATGTAGATTGCTTCAAGCTGCTCATTAAAAAAGGACTGCTCAAAATAGATGTGCAGGGAATCGAAACTCTTGTAAAGCAGAAAAACCAGATATTTGATGAGCTGGCAAAAACCGAAGGTAAGATAATAGAAGGCGTCCGCGATTGTTTGAAGATGCTCAAAGATAGTAGTATACCCATGGCGATATGCTCCGGAGCGCTATTAGTGGAGATTGAGCTTGTATTAGAGCAGGCCCGGCTGAGGGATTTCTTCGACGTAGTAGTGTCCGCAGAGCAGATGACAAGAGGAAAGCCATATCCGGATGGTTTTATTTTAGCCTTGAAAAAACTCAATCAAAGCCGACAAAATCCAATCGAAGCCAGTCAATGTATCGCCATAGAGGATTCACACTGGGGTCTGCAGGCCGCCAAGGCGGCGGGAATGCACACGGTTGCTGTGACAAATTCTTACGATGCTGAGCAGTTGCAAATGGCAGAAAAAATCGTTGCCCGCCTGGATGAATTAAGTATGAAAGATTTACAGCAGCTTTGTGCTTAATCCTGATGGTTAGATTCTGTCATCTACTCCCTCGGCGGCGTCTTCAAGCAGTTTGCCAGGGGCTTGGAGGTCCCGGCCTATGCCTTTGAGGGTTTCACAGCCGAACAGCGAAAATGTCAACACAACCAACGCGATTATTAAGAGGATTTTCTTAACCATTTTGCTTTGTACCTCAAACTCGTCTTGGCGAAGTGCCAAGCCGGAGCCAGACTGGTTTTATTTTCTCAATCTTTCATGCTATTAATATCGGCTATCGTTAAAGGAATAGATGATAATTTTGGCTTATCTTATTTTAACTGCATAATTCCAGGCCCGGCGATTTTGGCTTTTACTTTACCGGTCTTCAGGTCATATTCGATTGCTTTAACAAGCGCGCCGTTGAAAATGCAGGGTTGGGCTTCATCTGCTTCAATCTTCATTATAGCTTTTTTAGGGTCATAAAAAAGGTTGCCGCCTGCGAATTGATTTTTATCGTCCTCGAAAGTAATTCCACCCGAAGCGAACAATTTATCAAGGTCGCTCTGGCCGTCTGCAGTTTCATAAAGCAGGGCTTCTACGTGGCCGGCTGTGGCTTGAATGGGCTGGCCATACTCGCCGTCGATAATAGGCACATAACCAATATTTATTTTATTTGTTTTCGAATCGACGATAATTTGTTCTTTCTCTAAATAATACTGCAACCTGTCAAAGTCTTCGAATAGCGCCCAGCAGGGTTGGCGTAAGCTAAATCGGCCGGTTTGCTTTTGTGGTACTTGAGCAATGACGTTTGCGAACTTTATTACACCTTGGCCGGTAGCTGTGAAGATTTGTTCGGCATCATCGAAGTCGAATTGACGGCACTTTAACTCGATACCGCTAAGCAGTTTCTCTCCTGCCGACTTGACTGTTGCCAGCCGGACCACGCCGCCGCTTGCAGTCAAATGTTTTATCTGTGAGCCGTTACCACTTTCCTGTGAGGTGAGATTTACCGTTAGTGTTGCTGCAGAAAGGTTGTATTTCTGCTGAATTTTCGTGTCTTTTTTGGTCATCGAGCATAGACAACCGCCATCGAATATAACCTGCTGGGAATCGAGCAGATATTTGGCTTGTTTTTGAGCGGTTATTACTACAGGTAGCGGTGGTATTGAGCTGTTGGCATCTGTTATGTCATCAGCGTAAAACGTGAGTTCTGTCGGGCCGGCGGCAACAATATCGTTTGCAGAAGCGCTATAGTCGATTTGTTCGGCAATAAACTTGGCACGCTGGCTGATATTATTCTGGTCTTGAGCGGAATCCAGTGGAGAGATGACAATTTCAACTCCGTCGCTTGCGGTGAAATGTTCGATGCCGGTAGTTGATGCAGTGCCCGGCTTAGCTTTATTCTTTGACAAATCTACAGTCAATTTTGGAGCAGAAAGCGTGTACTTTTCGGGTCGGTTGGGTTCGCTGGAAAGCATTGAACCCAGACAATCACCTTCGAAGACAACCTCGTTTGAGGCCGACGAAAACTTAGTTTGTTTCTGGGCTATTATTTTTACCCCCGTGCTTTCTTGCGAAAGCAAGAACGGGGGCTGATTTGCTTCAGCAGCTAACATACCACCGGTGTAAAAGTCAAGCTGTGACCTGCCCGTGGCAATGGCATCGCTGGTGGAAGCATTAAAGTCAATTTTTTTTGCAACGAAGGTACTTCGTCCTTTTGCATCCTTGTCCGGCGTAGCTTGCCTGTCCTCCGTAGCTTTAGCAAAGGAGGAAGCGAAGTCGGATTCAAGCTTTTTGCTGTTTTTATGGCTGGGCGAGGATACCCAGCTATCGGTTTTGAAATAACTTTTAAGCGGACTGGACAAGCTCATTGGCATTATGACAAAGCCGTCGTCACAGGTAAGAACTGTATCAAGGTCCTGTTGTGGTAATTCCTCTGGCCTCGTCTCGGCGGAGCGTGCCGTAGCCGGCTCGTTTTGTTTCGTAGCAGCGATTTCAGGAGCACTTACAATTTGTGGTGAGCTTGCCGAATCCACCGTGTTTGGTTCTACGGTTTCCGGCCTGCCTGCCTCGGCTTGGCCGAGCCGAGACGGGCTGGGTTTTTTACTTGAGATTTTCGACCAGAAGATATCATTGATTGAAAGTTCATCATCGACAAAAATCAGCTGCTCAGGCGTATCAATAACAACATTTTTGCTAAATACACATCTGTAGTAGTCGCTTTTGCTTTGGCTGGCTGGTTGTTGGGCGATTGGTTGCTGGCCGGCTGGTTGTTGGATGGTTGTTGGTGATGGCTCTTGTTTCTGAGAGACGGTGGGCTCTGCTTTGTTTTTGGTTTCTGCCCTGGCAGGCGAATGAAATGTCGGCTCTGAGCTTTTCAGACGCAAGCTCTCCAGAGTAACTATTCTTAGCGACTCAAGATGTTTGAGATTGTCATTATAGACAAGCTCCATTCCTCTGCCGAGCAGTTGAGCATCTTGGGAGACAAATTTGACGTGACCTTCACTCAGGAACAGCGTCTTGTCGCTGATAAAAGAAATGTCATCAAGATAAACAAAGCTTTCTTTGATGTCGCTTCCGCCATGAGGCAGGATATGTATGATTACATTGTCAGTGAACGTTGCGTCTTTCGGTGTGGGTTTACCAACAGCAGTTTCAATCTGGAATTCTCCTTTGTTGGCGGAGATGAAACAGTTGAAAGAATCCTGATAAACATTCATATAGGGTTTTTCAACATGCCACTGCTTTTTTTCCTGGTGCAGAAGCTCCTCGAATCCAAACACTCTGTCAATTTTCTTGTTCTTATCACGGTGGATGAATTTGGGATTTTTGAGGGTTCCAATACCAACATCGCCGATTTTGCCAATTTCGCCCTCGCTGATACCGATATTGCTGTCTGCGACGGTATTCTCGATGTCAGCCGGAGGTGCCTTGCTCATTGTGCTGTAGAGCAGATATATCGCAAGTACGGCTGTCAGCGAGATAAAACCTATTAAAAATTTTCTCAGCTTTGTGCCCATAACAAACAATCGTCTCTCATACTGTCTATCTGCTACTGGTATCTTTTCATCAGTTCCTGCCATTTGCCGGTATCTTTTAGAATGTATTCTATTACTTCACGAACAGCACCTGCGCCACCGGAACGAGTGGTTACTAAATCTGCATGTTTCTTGACCTCGTCAGCAGCATTAGCAACCGCTACACCAAAGCCGACGTATTTTATGACCGGCAAATCCGGCAGGTCATCACCAATATAGGCAACTTGTTTTGGCGAAAGATTCTGCTGCTGGAGAAATCTCTCCAGTATCGGCAGTTTATCATGGCAATCCTGAAATACGTATTCAATGCCAAATTGTTTAGCGCGGATTTCTGTTGGCTGTGAAGCTCTGCCGCTAAAAAGTGCTATTTTCAGTCCTGCTCTTAGCCACATTCGGATTCCGTGGCCGTCCTGTACATTGAAAAATTTAGTTTCGCTGCCGTCGCCGTTAACGACGATGCTGCCATCGGTCAGAACGCCATCAACATCCAAGGCCATCAGTTTTATGTCTGAAAGATTCGGCATTGGTTCTTTCCCCATATCCGAATGTTTTGGTTGTTTGGAAATTTGAATTTTGATATTGTTTCGTATTTCGGATTTAGAATTTCGTGCTTTATTCCTTAGGTTTTAACGTTCTCGGCAGTAGAAACACACACCTCATCTATTATCCAACAACTTTTATTGTAACAATGTCTTGTACGTCGATTAGGCCGACTGGTCTATCATTTGCATCTACAACCGGAAGCTCATCGATTCTATATTTATGGAAAATAGCTGTGGCCTCTGAGGCAAGGGAGTCGGCTCGTATTCTTTTGCAATCGCCGGTCATTACGTCGCCTGCTTTGGGCTGAAAAGCGCCGCTGCCTTCTTTTGTGAACAGGCGTCTCAAGTCGGCATCGGTGATAATTCCAGCTAATTTACCGCTACTATCAACCACCATCACTGCACCGTGGCGTTTCACATCGTCGGTTTTTTCGAGCAGGTTTTTTATCGTATCGGTGGTTTCAACAATAGGCAGTTTTTCGCCTGACCTGAACATCATCGATTGCTCAACGGTAAGCAGTTTTGTCCCGAGCGAGCCGCCCGGATGGAACCTTACGTAATCCTCGACGCTGAAATTTCGGGCCTTCATTACGGCAAATGCAAGGGCATCACCGACAGCCAGCATACAGGCGGTAGAGGCACTCGGTGCAACACCAAGCGGACAGGCCTCGGACATCTTGCCCATGCACAGAACCACGTCGGCATACTTGCTTAGAGTCGAATCACTGTCGCCGGTTATTGCTATCAGTTTGATTTGAAGTTGCTTGACCAGATTTATAAGGCGGATAACTTCATCTGTTTCACCGCCGTAGCTCAGGACAATTACTATATCGTTTTTTCGTAATCTGCCTAAGTCGCCGTGGACAGCTTCAGCGGGATGAAGGAAATGGCTTGGTGTTCCGGTCGAGGCCAGGGTAGCGCTTATTTTTTGCCCGATTATGCCGGCTTTTCCGATTCCGCTTATTATGGCCGAGCCGCTGCAGTTATAAAGCATTTCGCAGGCCTTGGCGAAAGACTCATCAACAATCGGCGTAACAGAATTTATCGCCTCTGCTTCGGCTGAAATTACCTTCCGTGCATACTCAAGGTCAAATTTCACTTATTTAAGCTCCTGATTGTACCACGGCCATCTTGGCCGTGATACGTAACTTCAAGAATGATAATAATCTAACAGACACTGCCGGCTTTACTGCTCAGGTGCTATTGATACCAGAGAGTGATTTTACCGAACTTTTCAAATTGCTCAAGCAAAATTATTTAGCCCTTGTCCGCCATTCGTGTGGCGGAGTCGCCGATAAGCTGCGACGGGCTTCGCACGGCGAGCTGGATTCTCGATACTCGACTTTTCCTATGGCGGAGAAAACTCGGCTTTGGTGCGGTTCTTTTAAGAAAAAAATGCTAAAATGCGCGACGAAAATTGGTTTGTGTTTGGTAAAGCACGTGGTGATGATAACCTTAGTTGGAATCAGTCTGTGATTTCCAAAGCTTGAACAGCAGGTGGTGGCATTGAAGCCTAATTGGATACTTTTTGCCATTAGGAACGAATCGACTATGATTTGAAACCTTGTGTGCGCGACTTGGAAAATCTTGGTGACTCTTCAGGTTCCATCCTCCTTTGTCACTAATATTAGCGAACGCCTTATTGTAATCCCCCGATAGCAAATACCCAAGCATCGCGGCTTCGCTGGAGAATGGAGCATACCGACATGTCAGAAAGTCATCTTTGACTTCAGTAACATAATTTCCTACATTACTATCAGTTCTCAGAATCTTCGCCTCCAATGGCCACATAACTCGAGGATTAACCCGTAGTACAAACGCAATATCATACTGCGGTGGCTGTGCTGGCGCAGGTTGCCGTGTTTCGTGTTCATTAGGGCCATGCTGAACATAAAAAGGTTCAAATCCACTCATTGCTTCCTGAATCTTTGGTTCGATGAGTTGCGTGATATTCCTTTCCAAATCTTTATCATCCTGAGAACAATCAACCTGTGACAGTGCTTCCTTATAAAACAAATCGTAACCACTCCATACCAATCGCAAAAGTATTACCGAACCAGCGGTCTTCCAACTACGCAGAACAGAGTTAAATTCCGGCGTATCCGGCCACCGTCTTTCTGAATAGGTGTGGCTTTCGACCAAATTACTTTCCTCCCCTCTCATGGATCCCTTCCGATGAATCCTGCCAAAGCATGATATCACCTGCTATTTCGTCAGCATCTCTCATTGCCATTGACTGTGTCCAATAGCGGATTTGGTCCGGCTTAATAATGAAAACCGTTGGAACCTTTTTGCCATCGATCGTAACCGTATCATATACTCGTGCAACTCGTTGATAGAATATACCTCCGCGTGTTCTTCCGTTAGCAGACTTCAGATATTTAGCATCCAACATTTGCAAACGCCTGATTAATTCTTGTGAATCGATATTCTCCGCACGTATAAATGGTTTCTCTGGCGAGTCCAAATGTATTGCAACTAATCGCACAGGTAACTGTGATTCGTTTCCTTCTGTGAAGATTGTGGCTGACACTTTTCTCTCTTTTCCAAATCCTGCCTCCAGAACTCGGATAAAATACTGACAATATGCTTCAAGTGTGCCTTCACGTTCCTCATCCCGCGTGTTTTGACGCCCAGGCGAATTCATACCCTCCTTGAAATCCCTCAATGTATATTTAAACAAATCCTCCACTAGCACCCATTCTGAATTATTTAGTCCGTATGCATCCCTGACTTCTTCATCGATATCGCATTCATTCATTCTCGCAAGCTTTTTTGGAGAGGTCTTCATTCGCGCTGGCAAAGGAAAGTCACGTATATCCAGCAGAAGTACCGTTGGACGATAACTCCCCATACGCGCTCCAGTTAGCATAAAATAATATACGGAAAGGATGCTGTTAATAATGAATGCAATATTTGTTATGTCGTATCCATCCATCTTGGTGCCTTGAATACCGTTGAAAGACTCCGAGAACAACAATTTGTTTTCGGTAGTCCCACTCGTTGGCTCAACGAGCACTGCTTTGAACCGTTTCGCCTCTGCAGTCCATGACTGTTTTAGGAGTAAAAGAGGCAGTGTATAATTTTCTTCTAATTCTCTGAGACGTTCAAACATCAGATTTTCATTAACAGGAAATTCACTAGCTTTCGATACTATATTCAACTTATTCCATAACTCATGACTATCTAATATTGGAAGCTTGTACGTTTCCGGATGTTCACTTGCTCTTAATATGCCTCTTTTAAAGCCGTTCCCTATCCTAATAATACCTCTTTTTTCCAATTCCCCTAATTTAGGAAAGGAGACCTCCTGTAATTTCCGAATCAACTGAAGGTCCCGTCGCCCTCCCCATGCAAGAACGGTCCAAACCAAACGATCTTTTACTGCTTCTTCGGGATAAACATAACTCACATCAATGGGCTCAACCAAAATACCATAATCGTCTTCTTTTGTATGTCTTGGCTTTGGACAGATGTAAGCTATTGGTTCATCAGATGGGTGTATCGGTCGCATCTTGAAAATACAAGCTGGTGAGATCGCTAGGTTAAACAACCCAAATCGAAGCGGAGCTAAATTAATAATTGTTTCAATTTTGAATGTAGAAAAAAACTTTTCACGAAACATCTTAGCCGTTGACTGTCTGTTAAATAACATTGCGCCAGCGGGTTGGAGCATTATGATAATACCGCTCGGTTTCGTTAACCTGCCAGCTTTACATAGAAAAAGCGGACCCAAATTTCGGTTAGGTATTTTCCATACTCGCAAGGATGCCCATCTCTTCCCATCGTCTGTTTCGCTCCCATAACCCCATGGCGCATTCCCTACAACCAAGTCGTATGTATTAGCATCCTTCTCAGTTTTAAACCCCTCCTTATCCTCTGCAAAAAAGTCCGAAGTAACTAACCTTTCTTCTCGCAATGGCGGAAACTTGACATTTTGCCAGTAATACCTCGGTTCTAGTTCATCACACATCGCAAGGTACAAACTAAATGAAGCCACACGCACAGCATGCGGATCAATATCTACTCCAAAAAGGTTATTCTTTAGTAATTTGCGAAGGTCCTCAGTAGATGGTTTTTTGGTTGGATGTCCTTTTCTCCATCTGTAAATCAATCGCTGGAAGGCCTTCACAAGAAAAATACCAGACCCACAAGCAGGGTCGCAAATTTTCAAGTCCCATTCATTTCCATCCCATGGAAGAGCTTCATCAAGCATGAAATCCACGACATGACTCGGTGTATAATGAACTCCAACGGTTTTGGCCTTGCGTTTTTCTTTTGCTTTTTTCTTCCCACTTACAAATTCTTCGTAGATACTGCTGATAAATTCAAGTGGAATAGCATCAAATGCATATCGTCTCCATAGGCATTGTTGTCCCGTTGCGATTTCCATCTTTCCACTTGTAAAATCCGCCAACAATCTTAGGTGCGTTTTCTCATGGACACTTTGCATTTCTTGCTTCCATTCTTTCTCTCTCTCCTGGGGCGTATCACCTTTACTTGGGAAGAGGTCCCCGTTAAATCTGCCATTTAACTCTCGGAAGAAACGATAGGTGTCACCATGGTCTGTTAAAATATCTGCCAAATCCTTATGTTGCTTTTTCAGTACTCCTTTCTCATGCATACCAGCAAGAATTTTTTCGTTCAATGCCG
>CAZZHL010000025.1:0-13736 GCA_964653945.1 uncultured Pirellulales bacterium | reverse complement strand
GAAGTATGCGGCAGCCCGACAAGTTTGAACAGGCGCATAGGGCACGCGTAGATTACGAGCTGATAGAATCTCTCATTGAGCCGGATAGCACCGTGCTCGACGTCGGCTGTGGTGACGGCCGGTTGTTGACGAATCTCATGCGTGACAAAAACATAAAGGGTATGGGTATCGAGCTTAACCAGGAGCTCGTGCTGGATTGCGTCTGTCGACGGCTGCCGATTATTCAGCAGAATATCGAAGAAGGGCTTAGGTTTTACGCCGACAAGAGCTTCGACTATGTGATTCTATCGCAAACGGTGCAGACCTTAAAAAATCCTGAGAAGGTTCTTACTGAGTTGCTGAGGGTAGGCGAAAAAGTGGTTGTCAGTTTCCCAAACTTTGCTCACTGGCGGTGCAGAGCACAGTTATTTTTCAGCGGCAGTGCTCCTGTAACTAAGCAGCTGCCTTTTGACTGGCACGATACGCCTAATGTACATTGTCTGTCATTAAAGGACTTCGACCAGTTCTGCGAAAAGCTGGGGGTAACGGTAGAAAAAAAGATTCCGTTGATTGAGAAACGTTTAAGCCCCGTAAGGTTCGCACCTAATCTGTTCGCAGAGCAGGCAATTTATGTAATGAAATAAAGAGTGAACTATGGATAAAAATATCAAATATCATTTGGAGACACTGGCCTTACACGCCGGCCAGCAGCCCGATTCCGATACACTAAGCAGAGCCGTTCCGATTTACCAGACGACCAGCTATTGTTTCAAGGACACTGACCATGCGGCAAATTTATTCGCCCTGAAGGAGTTTGGCAACATTTACACGCGATTGATGAACCCTACAACTGATGTTTTGGAAAAACGGCTGGCTGCTCTCGAAGGCGGCGTTGGCAGCTTGGCATTGAGCTCAGGCCAATCAGCTATCTATGTGAGTATTTTTAACATCTGTGGTGCCGGCGGACACATCGTTTCTTCAAACTCTCTTTATGGTGGTACAGTAACTTTATTCAGCCAGACATTTGCAAAGCTGGGTATTGAGGTAACCTTCGTTGACCCGAAAAAGCCGGAGAATTTTGCAAAAGCTATCAAGAACAACACACGGCTACTTTATATTGAGACTATTGGCAACCCCAAAAACGATATTTTGCAATATGAAGAAATAGCTAAGATTGCTCACGACAATGGTATGCCGGTAATTTGTGACAACACCGTTGCGACACCCATATTATTTAGACCCATTGAGTATGGCATTGATATTGTGGTTCATAGCTGTACAAAGTTCATTGGCGGTCACGGCACGAGCATTGGCGGTGTTATTGTCGATTCCGGCAAATTCGACTGGACTAATGGCAGATATCCTGATTTGACCGAGCCGGACCCAAGCTATCATGGCGTCAAATATGTCGAGTCCTTTGGTGAATTGGCTTATATCATCAAGGCCAGGACGCAGTTCTTGCGCGATATGGGCTCCTGCATGTCGCCTTTCAATGCCTTCTTGTTTTTACAAGGATTGGAGACACTACATTTGCGTATGCCGCGCCACAGCGAAAATGCACTGAAACTGGCACAATGGCTCCAAAAACAAAAAGAGGTTGGCTGGGTAAATTACCCCGGACTTCAATCGCATCCGGATTATGAGCTGGCCAGGAAATACCTGCCCAATGGCCAGGGTGCTATTCTTGGCTTTGGTATAAAAGGCGGCAGGGAAGCTGGTATCAAGTTTATTAACAGTGTTAAATTGGCAAGCCATTTGGCCAATATTGGCGACAGCAAAACTTTGGTTATTCACCCTGCAAGCACTACGCATCAGCAGTTGACGGAAAAAGAACAGCTTGCAGCCGGCGTAACTGAAGATTATATTCGTGTTTCAGTTGGAACCGAGCACATCGATGATATAATAGCAGACTTTGAAAATGCTTTGAAAAAAAGCACAAAGGAAAAAATATTTTTACATTTTAATATGTAATTTTGATTTTTGATATTTACTCTCTTATACGAGCCACGGGTCACGAGCGACAAGGAACGAAAATATGTGGGATTATACGGATAAGGTAAAAGATCATTTTTTTAATCCGCGGAATGTCGGCGAGATTGATAACCCCGATGGCGTTGGTGAGGTCGGTTCTTTGGCCTGCGGCGATGCCTTGAAGCTTACATTCAAGCTCGATAAAAACGGCAAAATCGCCGATGCAAAATTCAAAACATTCGGCTGTGCCAGTGCAATCGCAACTTCATCTGTACTGACCGAGATGATAAAGGGTCTGACTCTCGAAGAAGCTGCCAAAGTAACCAACAAGGATATCGCCGATTATCTCGGCGGTCTTCCTGAGCAGAAGATGCACTGTTCGGTTATGGGCAGAGAGGCCCTCGAAGCAGCCATTGAAAATTATCAAGGCGGCGGAAAGAAAAAGTATGAGCTTGAAGGCAACATCGTTTGTACCTGTTTCGGCGTAACCGATAAGGAAATCGAAAGGGTAATACGAGAAAACAATCTGACAACTGTCGAGCAGGTAACAAATTACTGCAAAGCAGGCGGCGGCTGTGGCGGCTGCCAGGGCGAGATTGAAAAGCTAATTGAAAAAATCCATGGTGATAAAATTAAGGAAATAACTCCACCTGTACCTCGCATAGGTGGCAAGCTCAAAAACATTCAAAAGATACAGTTGATTCAGCAGACAATCAATGAGCAAATTCGCCCCGCTCTTCGCGCCCACGGCGGCAATATCGAGCTGATAGATGTCGAGGGTAATAAAGTCATCGTTGCCTTTCGAGGAATGTGCGCTCAATGCCGGCTCACGGAGTTTACGATGAAGGACGTTGTCGAAGCAAAACTAAGGGAATTTGTCTCCAAAGACCTTTTCGTCGAAGAAGACAGGGACTCCACCCAGGAACCTCACAACCATAGAGAATAAAATCAGATTTTGTTTAGCCGTCGCCGGCATTTATCCGCCGTAGCGCACGCGAAGACGGACGGCGACGCAATAATATTTAGCCTGCGGTTTTACCGCAGGTTTGGACAAAAAATTTATAAATCAGTGCAATCTGTGAAATCTGTGGCTAAAAAATAAAAGGAAAATGTAAAAAATGAAGACTATATACTTTGACAATAATGCCACTACGAAGGTTGCTGAAGAAGTCTTGGAAGAGATGAAACCCTTATTTTGTGACCTTTACGGCAACCCCTCCAGCATGCACACATTCGGCGGACAAATCTCGCACAGAATTCGTAAAGCCCGCGAGCAGGTCGCCGCCTTACTTGGCTGCGACCCCAGCGAGATTATCTTTACAAGCTGCGGAACCGAATCTGACAATGCTGCTATAAAAGGCACTCTTTCCGCTTATCCCGAAAAGCGTAAGGTCATAACAACCCGTGTTGAACATCCCGCTGTGCTTTCGGTTTGCCGAGAACTGGAAAATCACGGCTATACCATTGTCGAATTGGCCGTGGATAAACTCGGTCTGCTCGATTTGGCTGAGCTTGAGGACAACCTCGATGACGACACCGCCATTGTCTCGATTATGTACGCCAACAATGAGACCGGCGTCGTTTTCCCAATCAACAAAATCGCCGAAATGGTAAGCGATAAGAACGTGATATTTCATACAGATGCTGTGCAGGCCGTTGGCAAAATTCCCTTGAACCTGTCGAAAAGTAATATTGATTTACTCAGTCTTTCCGGCCATAAGCTGCACGGACCGAAGGGAGTAGGCGTATTGTACGTCAGAAAGGGAACTCGCCTGACCCCCTTCATGCAGGGCGGCCATCAGGAGGCAGGCCGAAGGGCCGGAACTGAAAATGTCCCAGGCATTGTCGGACTCGGTAAGGCCTGTGAATTAGCCGGGAAAAATATCGAAGCCGAAAATAACAAAGTCAAATATCTGCGTGACAAACTCGAAAACGCCCTATTACAAAGCTGCCCTGATTCTCGTTTAAATGGTGACAAGGAAAATCGCTTGCCTAATACCACTAATATAAGTTTTGAATTTATTGAGGGCGAGGCAATTTTGTTGATGCTCGATAAATTCGGTATCTGTGCTTCCAGCGGCTCTGCCTGCACTTCCGGCTCATTGGAGCCAAGCCATGTATTGCGTGCGATGGGCGTTCCCTTCACCGCAGCTCACGGCTCGATTCGTTTCAGCTTATCGAGATACAACACCGAGCAGGAAGTGGACTATACCACCGAAAAATTGCCGCCAATCATCAACCGCCTCCGAGAACTTTCACCCTTCGTAGCAGAGTAACATAGCAAAGATTTCTTTAAGGAAAGGTGTTAATTATGATAATGGCAATCATGTCACAAATTCTAACTACACTGATTATGATAATCTATGTTGGTGTGCTCATTTATATGATATCATTAGCTGTTCGCTTCGTCCGTGCAGTTGAGAAAATCGCCAGCAAAATCGAATCGTCCGACAAAATTTAATTCTCACACGCATTGCGTCTTCGCAGCCGCTTCAACAACGTACCGGCATTAACCATGTAAATTATTACGACCAGCGCACCGTACGCCTCCAGCCAAAACAGCAATCTATCCGTTCCTTCGGCTACACCGAATGCGATTGGCACGATAATCGCACCCGCAGCGGCATGGCCGCGTCTAAACTTAAATTCGGGTAGCCATCGCAGGATTATTTGTAATGCGAGCCACGATGTAAAAATTCCTATTATCGCCCCGCCGCAAACATCCGATGGATAATGCGCCAATACAGCCACCCTCAGAATGCTGACAAATCCTGCAAGTGTGAAGAATAACAGTATCCACGGCCAGCCGACAAATAGTGCTAAAGATGCCGCTGTCGCGAATACGACTGCGACGTCACCGGATGGAAATGACAGGTGGTGCGCCCACCATTTCTTGTTATCGTCTTTCGCTTCCGCTGTTTGCGTGGAAGCCATTAGGACTTCCTTTGGCCGCGGCCGATGTACTATAACCTTCAGCGAGGTCACCATCGGGGCCACCAGCAAAAGGGCCAAAAGCCCAACCAGGGCCGGCCGTTGTCGGCCGGTGGCACATATCCAGTTAAACAACAGCCAAACGGGCAGCCATGCCCTGCCGAATCCCTTGATTATTTTCAACCAGTCACCATCCAGCCAGGTATTTGGATGGTTACTAAACCAGGAAAAAACATGCCCATCAATTAAGAAAAAACTCAGTAAACCAATCACGCTCAGGGTAGCAATAGAAATCAATATCGTCAAATTTATCCGGCGCAGACGTGATTCGGGTATTTGTTCTTCCTTCATTATTTCCTCGCATTGCGAATCAAGGCCTTTAGTTCAACTATTTTGCCTTTTGAGTAGTTAAATCCTTCTTTCGAGGCGATTTCCTCTAAATGCAAATTTCCGAAACTTTGCTGAATATCATCGAGCTTATTTTTTGGTATTATCAACACTGCCTCTCCTGCCTGCTGGGACCACGAAACAACTGCCTTTTCGTTGCCAAGCGGCTCAATTTGTCGACCGATATAAAAATTCAAAGTTGGCTCTCCAAATTTATACGTTGCTACCGGTATTTCTTTGGCAGTTTTGGCATTGACGGCCTGGGCAATGGCAGGAGTTATTTTTATCTGCTCTATTGCCGGCAGCAAACCGAGCAAGATTGGAATTTCAAAAACAATCATACCGATAAGCAAAACAACGGCACTGGCTTTCGGCCTGTCGGCTCGTTGATAGCGGATTGCAATCATTGCCATAACTAACAGCGATATACCCGATGCCAGGCCTGACCAGCGCAAGCCGGGGATTTTAACAAACCAGGGCCCAATCATCAAGACCAACGCTGTCGCAATTGCAAATGGGCCGAAAAACCACACTCCGCGTCGCAGCCACATTCTGTCTCGCTCAGTTAATACACCCTGCTGCGCTGCAACAATTGTCCCTCCAACCATAAGCGCCATTGCCGGCCATATAAATATTATATAATGCGGTAATTTTGTCGCCGCCAGCGTCATCAAAATGAATATCGAGACAACCCAGCTGATAAGTAGTATTTGATTTTCTCGTCTCCCCGCCCGTCCTCCAAGCACTACCGAAATAGCTCCGGGCAGGTGCAGTGTCCATGGGAAAAAGCCCACTATGATAACAGGCAGATAGTATGGCAAATACAGCAGAAAGTTTCCTCCGTGATGTTCCATCGGTTTAATTGCCCGGGTAAGCACGTGCCGCCCAATAAAGACTCGAAAAAACTCCCCATCTGTTGCATTATTGGCTGGTATCGCCCATGCCAGGAATATCAAACATCCTAAGATTAAGGCTGCCCCGAATGGCCAAACAAATCGCTTTATTCCCAGCCCGGCTTTGCGGCCAAGCCACAAAGTCACTGCTATTACTATAAGCGGCTGCACGCCCATCGGTCCTTTGGCAAGCATACCGGCACCGAGAGCGATGCCCGCGAGAATTATATGCGATATACGAGTTCCGGAAATAATCGATTGAACAAAAATCGCCATCACAGCCAATATGATGGGCAGCAACACTGCATCAATGGTCGCCATTGTGCCGATGCTAATCATCATCAATGTTGAGCCCAGAATAATCATGGCCCACAAACCTGCTCTTGCCCCGAAAAGACGTTTTCCTATGAAGAATGTAAGCAGGCACGTAACTGCGGTTCCAACACCTCCCCAGAATCGGCAGGCAAATTCTGTCGGACCAAGCAGCCGAATCGCAACAGACATAAACCAGTAGAACAATATTGGCTTGTCGGCCCACATTTCTCCGTTGAAGGTGGGAACGAGGTAATTGCCCGACTCTATCATCTCCACCGTGGCCCGCGTAAATCGCGGCTCATCGCGGTCCCACAGCGTTGTGCGCGTACTCATAAACAGATATATGACCATTATCAGGAATGCTATCGCTATCGCCGCTTTCCAGCCGTTGCGAAAATTCTCTTTTTCCTGACTCGTTATTGTATGGTCTACCATTTATATTTTTACACAATACAGCATACGCAATACGCACGATGAGAAAACTGCCGAAGGAGGGAGTCGAACCCTCACCGGGTTTAAGCCCGACAGGATTTTGAATCCTGCGCGTCTGCCAGTTCCGCCACTTCGGCGTTCCAGGTGATTATTGATTATTGAGGGGCTTTTGTCAATTACAAACAACTGCACTTTTTAGATAGCTGTGGTTAGGGTGCCTACTCATCTCCTCTATCCGTCAGGCCGGGGAAGACGTTCTGCAAGGCCCTGTCGAAACTGGTCGTATAGATAATACATATCGAGAAAGTGATGGCCCAATATAATTTAAAGACATAGTTGCAAAGGATGAGAACGACACTGACTGCTAACAGGCCGAGAATAACCTGAATGAACGTGGCCCTGCGGTCGCTTATACATTCTTCATCAATAATCTTGAAGCGTAACATCAGCAGCAACAGGACTCCATTAATGATGTTCCATACGGGAAAGACAAGCAACCAGTCGTGGGTAGAGGCCTGCTTTATAACGAATACTCCTGCGATAATGCCGGTGATAGCATTTGCCACAACAGCGAAGAACAACATAAGCATTTTCTCAAAGCTGGTTTTCTCTCTTGCAGTGAAAACGTGATAAATACTAAGGCACATGCCGCCCAGGAAAATCACGGCCATCATATACACCCTGACATCGTGTGATTTCGTTATCAATTTATATATATCCTCTCGCGTTGGAACATTGACAACGTAGAGCAAAACGAGTGTAACTGCCATCAGAAATAACGACAATTCGTCGTAACTTGGAATTAACCACCCAGCCTTTTCCCTGTAGAGTTCGGCCGCATCTTCCTGACCACCAAATCCGGAAATAGACCCAAAACGCAGGTCTTTATCCCCTGCCGAGATACGCGACCTGGGCCGGTCGGGAATTGGTTCATAATCTGAACTGACGGCTGGTCTGCCTTTGGTTGCATATGGAACGACCAGCATGTGCTGGCAATTCGGGCATTTGCCTTTCTTGCCGTGCCCACCATCACACGCAAGTATCCTATGCCCACAATAAATGCACTTAAATCTTATCACATCTTAACCTCACCTCGCTGTTATATATACTCACAAGGGCTGCGTTCTCCGCGTACTCTGAGGTTAGCAGACCACGGCGTAGTTCCGCAAGGAGTAATTTTTCGCAACTCAGTCTGCTATGTTAATTATTTAGCCAGTGACATGGATAGCGATGGCTTTTTATTTTCAAAGAAATTTAGTTGTCTCGAATATGATTCTATTCTTTGATTTGATAATTTCACGTACGAAGGTTCTATATCGTAGCCAATATAATGTCTGCCGTCTTTCAATGCAGCGAGGCAAGCAGAACCACTGCCACAGAATGGGTCCAAAACAACATCTCCCTTGTATGTATATAGTTGGATTAATCTATGCGGCAATTCTTCCGGAAATGGAGCAGGATGTCCAATACTTTTTGCAGAAACTGCAGGAAATGTCCAAACGCTTTTTGTCCACTCAAGAAAACCTTCTTTGTTAATAGTATCTTCTTTATGTCCTCTTTTCCTTGAAAAAGATTCCTTAGAAAAAATTAAAATGTATTCGTGAATGTCTCTCAATACCGGATTACTAGCAGACAACCAGCTACCCCAAGCTGTTGAAGGGCTTGCGCTTGATGCCTTGTTCCAAATTATCTCACCTCTCATGAGGAAACCTATCTCAAGCATATCTTCGATAATATAACTGTGAAGCGGTATATATGGTTTTCTTCCAAGATTGGCAACATTGATACATGCCCTTCCGCCCGTTACCAGTTTTTTGTATGTTTCCTTGAATACGGTCCTTAATAGTGTTCTATATTCATCTAATGATAAGTCTTTATCATATTCCTTTTTAACATTGTATGGTGGTGAAGTAACCATCAAATGAACACTGTAATCAGGGATTTCATCCATTACTGCACTGGACTTACAATATATTTTGTCGAGATTATCTGGCGTAATTGGATTCTCGATAAGTTTAACATGTTCAGAAACTTTTTTATCACAATATAATTTACTGTTGTAAAATTCTGAGGAATCATGGTTTACCCTGCCTGGAGTTCCAAAAGAACTCGTTTTAGTACCATTACGCTTGTATTTTTTTAAGGTCTCACTTTTACTATTCATTGATTAATTTTAAAAAAACCTCTGCTTTTTTCTCGTAAGCCTGTTCTTTATTTGCCAATTCAATAATTTTACCTAATTCTTTTTTGCCTTTCATGCTGGAAAAGAAATTTCTTTCTTCAGCCAGTAGATTTTCAAAAGAAACTTTTAATTCATCGAATTTATCAAATCTATAAAAACCCATCTTCTTGGTCTTCTTAATATTTTCTCCGTCATTATCCAACGGTTTAGGATTAACAGACCAGAAGCCTTGTATAATTCCAGCAATTTTCAAATGGTCAACTTTGGAGTAATAACTATTTGTAATAGGGGTATTCATGATGATAATCGGTATCTTTGAGGCCTTAAAACTTGAGACCCTGATATTTATGCTCTTCCCAATAGCCTTAAGCATTGAATCAGAGCGTAAAAGCCCCGGATTGCCTCGATGTGTTTTATAATCGCCAATACAGATTAATTCATTCTTCCGAAACTCCCAATTCCAGACAACAGACATCTTGACTTCAATTATTGCCAAAATATCTTCTGGATTTTGATTGGTATTCTTGTGTTTCGATATGACAACATCGGCAGGAGACATATTGGATAGAGCAACCTCATCGCAAATAGCTCCTTGAACTGCGAATAACCCTTTATCTTTTGCTATTTCTTGAATTAAGTCAGCAGTCCATTTTTCTGTAAAACTCCCAATAAGTGTGTTTCTGCTTTGTAGCGTACTTTTTTTACCACCATAATCTTTTGGCCAATAGGCTATATATTTTCCGCTATCGGTAACATAGAATAACTGTTCAGGTGCTGCAAATTTTGTCGCTTCATTGAAGAACTTTTGTTCAACTTCCTTGTTCCAAAGCTTTTCCATGTAGGTATTGTACCTTTTTATGAATAGACATAGAAGTCTGGTGTCTTCTCTTTTATGCCCATATATTACCCCAAACTGCAATTATGGTCAACACAAAATCCGCGTAAATCTGTGTAATTCCGTGTCTAATTTCTTCGTGCCTTTTCGTGGCTAAATTCTCCGCGTAATCCGCGTAATCCGCGGTTAATAATCGATGAAGACGATATCTTCGGGAATGGCGACGACGTCGCGGTGTTTTGGGCCGAGGATTTTGCGAATCTCTGAGCTGTGTTTGCCGGCAAGGGCTTTTAATTGTACGCTGCTTAAACTTGTTACTGCCTTGGCGTTATCATTTAACATAACGACTGAGCCGGCCTCGAACGTGCCCTCGGCAGAAGTTACACCGCTCGGCAGCAGGCTCTTACGATTTTTAACGGCCCGCATCGCACCTTCATCGATGCGTATCGTCCCTGCCGGTGTGCTATTTAGAATCCATCTCGCCCGGTTACTCAGCTTTTGTCTGGGCATAAAGGCCGTACCGATTTCCTCACCAGCCATGATTTTGCCGATAACGTTTCTCAATCTCCCGTTCGCAAGGACCATTCGGCAGCCGGCGTTGGAGGCGATTTTCGCAGCTTCGATTTTGGTCTTCATCCCGCCTGTGCTGTATTCGCTGCCTTTGCCGCCGGCAGCCTTGACGATATCGCCGGTTATCTCGAAGACCGCAGGTATCGGCCTAGCATCGCTGTATTTCCGCGGGTTCTTGTCGTAAAGGGCGTCTATATCGCTTAGCATGATAAGCAAATCCGCATCGATTTTGCTGGCGACAAGGGCGCTTAGTTTGTCGTTATCTCCGAAGGCAGAGCCAATCTCATCGGTGCTCACGCTATCATTTTCATTCAGGACCGGCACTACGCCCAAATTCAAAAGCGTCTCGATGGAATTGCGAAGGTTAAGGTATGTTTTTCGATTGCTGAGGACCTCTGCGGTCACTAACACCTGCGCAACGGTGATATCATAACGGCCAAATGCCTTTTTATATTCAGCCATCAAGAGCGGCTGGCCGATTGCCGCGCAGGCCTGACGCATCTTTATATCCGATGTTTTGATACCATGTTCCCCTGATAACTGCCCTCTCCCCATTCCGATAGCGCCGGAGGTTATGATAACCACCTGCCTGCCGGCCTTTAATAGTTCCGCAATCTGCCGGGCGATTTTAGCCACGTAGGCGGTATCTACGCCGCTTTCTTTCGTCAGGATATTCGTCCCGAGCTTTACAACTATCCGTTTTGTATCCTCAAAATTTCTCATTTGACCAGATAGTAATGTATTATCCCTTATTCCTCAATAGTAATTGACACAGGCGGGGAGAGTTTTGAGTTCTAAGTTTTGGGTTCTAAGTTCTTGACACTGCAAGGTTTGTAAAAAAATCTGACATAAGTAGCGAATATACATAGAGATACAGGAAATAATCAATCAAATACGCAGGTAGTTGCGCACAAAAATCGAATTTTTCAAAATTTTTTTTATTCTTTTCTCCACAGATACTTACGCCAATTCATCCCTCAAAAAATCGCCCATTTTTCGCATCAAACGTGCAGGTTCGTCCAATTATGGAGAGATAGATCCCTCCGCTCGGCTGCGCCTCGGTCGGGATGACACGGAAGTCATTTTCAATCAAACGTGCAGGTTCGTCCAATTATGGGGGACATTGCGTTGATGAGTAAATGCGTGGATGCGTTGATGAGTAAATGCGTGGATGCGTGGATGAGTAAATGCGTGGATGCGTGGATGAGTAAATGAGTGAATGCATGGATGAGGGTAGATGATAAGTGAAATCTGACAAACCGAAAAGACGGATGTGCCGCTCCTGCTATTTTTCCCGCGTTATAGCGGACAGCTTACATTGCGTCCACAACTCACCTGATATTGATTACAACACCGGCCAGGCCTTTTGGCCGGCCGTGAAAGAGGATGATATTTGCGGCCAATTCCGCTATGCAGAAGATAATCCAATCGAAAAAGACCGTTGGCCGAGAAGCGCTCTGCCAATCTATACCGACCGTTTCGGCGATTATTGTAAAATTCCGCTAACACGAGGCCAATTCGCAAAGGTTGACCCCGAAGACTATATCTGGCTGTCACAATTCCGATGGTATTGTAATAACCGGCCTCATACGAGTTACGCTATTCGAAATTCCGGTGAAGGAAAAGAGCAAAAGAAGGTGACAATGCATCGGGAAGTTATGGAAACGCCTGAGCACTTAGTGTGCGACCATATAAACAGGAATGGATTAGATAATAGAAAACAAAATTTGCGGAATTGTACAAAGAGAGAGAATAGCTTAAACACAGGCAGCCAACGAAATTCCAGCTCCAGGTATAAGGGGGTGTGCTGGAATAAACGGACGAAAAAATGGGTGGCATATATAAAAGGTGATGGTAAAAAGAGACATTTAGGATATTTTGACAGCGAGACGGAGGCTGCAAAAGCATACGACGAAGCGGCGAAGAAGTATCACGGTAAGTTTGCAAACTTGAATCTTGGAACATCCCCACGAAGACGGGTATCCAGACCCCAAACGTAAGTGCGGGGTTGTATTTATTTGTTAGCCGTCGGCTGTGTGGCGGATTTGTCTGCAAAATCCGCATAATCTGTACAATCCGAGTAATCTGCACAATCCGTGTCTTAAAACTCCATGTCAATCCGAGGCTAAAATCCAGAATCGCTTGTCTCGCCGTAGTCACTAAGGGACGAAAGCGGAAGTATCGGGCGAGATTTTGCAACGCAGTAGTTGGATGAAAGAACCTCTCAAAATAAACTTTTTTCGTCACCAGTGCCATAAGGTTGTCACCGCCGGCTGATTTCATCTTGCCTATTTTGGCGATTGCCTGTTTCTTAGCTAAATCAAAATCCACATATCATCACAGGGACGTGCTGGGGGCGGGGGCGGGCTCAATAGATAGGGGTGCATTAAAGGCCAGTTGCCGATACGGAGGTCGGCAGCTGAGCCCTCGCCGAGGAAAATTCATCCTAAATTGCGCTAAAATCACCAATTCTCTGTGGCTAACTTGGTCTTGAGTCTTTGGCCTGCTGTCTGTCTTATGCCTGCCCTGTGTAGCCTTTCGGGCGAAGCAGGGTCGTCTGACTTCTTTTATTCCTTCTCAGTGTTTTCTGAGGTCAATCCTTTTATGAGTAAACTTCTTCCCATCCGGTCCTGAATAATCCGCCACAACCTGGCCGGTACCGAGCAACTGCCACTTATAAATCAACAGTCCTTCCAGTCCAACCGGCCCGCGAGCGTGGATTTTATTGGTGCTGATACCAACCTCTGCACCGAGGCCGAAACGGTAGCCGTCGCTAAACCGCGTGCTGCAGTTCCAGAATACGTTCGCAGAATCGACCAAAGCCGTAAACTTACGAACCGCATCTCTGTTGTCAGTTACTATCGTATCGGTATGCCCGGAGCCGTATCTGTTTATATGCTCAATCGCCTCATCAAGCGACTCAACGACCTTTATCGAGATAATCAAATCCAGATACTCCGTTGACCAGTCCTGTTCTGTGGCCGGCTTTACATCTATAAACGCTCTGGTCTTTTCACAGCCGCGAATCTCAACACTCTTTTCCTGCAAAGCTACTTTTACCCTCGGCAGAAATTCCTTTGCGACCTTGCTATGCACCAGCAATGTCTCAGCAGCATTGCAGACGGCAACGTACTGACACTTGGAATCGACCGCAATCTTTACCGCCATATCTAAATTGGCATCGCTATCAACATAGACGTGGCAGATGCCGTCAGCGTGGCCGAGGACAGGTATATTGGTA